>CAWVUN010000151.1:0-5335 GCA_963932495.1 uncultured bacterium | reverse complement strand
GTTCTTCGATTGGCGCGACCTTGTCGTTTATAGAAAACACATTGAGAAACAATATACATAAGGACCTTGTTGTAGTTCCTGATACATACTTATAAAGTGTCTATCCAAGGTCCACTAGGAGAGTTGAATTATGAAAACTAAAAGTTCAAGAAGCGATGTTTCTGAAGTTTTAGAAGATAAAGACGAATATAAATTTGGTTTTGTAACTGACATAGAAGCTGATGTCTTTCCGAAGGGGTTAAATGAAGATGTAATAAGAGCTCTTTCGGCAAAGAAAAAAGAGCCTAAATTTATGCTCGATTTTCGGCTCAAGGCTTATGAAAAGTGGTTAACGATGAAAGAGCCTGATTGGCAGTATTGTAAATACACTCCAATTGATTATCAGGATATTTCATACTATGCAGCTCCAAAACAAAAGAAAAAGCTAGATAGCCTTGACGAAGTAGACCCAGAATTGTTGAGGACTTTTGAGAAGTTGGGTATTCCTCTAGATGAGCAAAAAACGCTGTCTAACGTTGCAGTTGATGCAGTTTTTGATAGCGTCAGCGTTGCAACAACCCATAAGAAGAAACTTATGGAACAGGGTATTATATTTTGTTCTTTCAGTGAAGCTTTACTCGAATACCCGGAACTTATTGAAGAGTACTTGGGAACGGTTGTACCGATTGGAGATAACTTTTTCGCGGCATTAAACAGTGCTGTTTTTACCGATGGTTCCTTTGTGTATATTCCCCCAGATACAGTTAGTCCTATGGAGTTATCTACATACTTTAGGATTAATACTGAGGAAACAGGGCAGTTTGAAAGAACTTTGATTATCTGCTCTGAAAATAGTTACGTTTCGTATTTGGAGGGTTGCACTGCCCCACAGTTTGACACGAATCAACTTCATGCGGCTGTTGTCGAGCTAGTGACTTTAGAAAGTGCTGAAATTAAATATAGTACGGTTCAAAATTGGTACTCTGGCGATAAAGAAACGGGAGCCGGTGGCGTTTATAATTTTGTTACTAAGCGGGGAAAATGTTTAGGCAATAAATCAAAGATTTCTTGGACTCAGGTAGAGGCAGGGTCGGCAATTACTTGGAAATACCCAAGCTGTATTTTGCAGGGCGATGATACGGTTGGTGAGTTTTATTCAGTGGCTCTCACCAATGGGTTAATGCAAGCCGATACGGGAACCAAGATGATTCATCTGGGTAATAATACTAAATCCAGCGTTATTTCTAAGGGGATTTCGGCAGATAAATCAAGTAATAGCTATAGAGGTTTGGTGAAAGTTGGTAAAAATGCCAAAAATGCCCGGAATTATACTCAATGCGATAGTATGCTAGTTGGTGATAAGTGTAGTGCTAATACCTTTCCTTATATAGAAACAGCAAATAGCTCAGTGAACTTAGAACACGAAGCTTCAACTTCCAAGATCAGCGAAGAACAACTTTTCTATTTGGAACAGCGTGGAATTTCTCGTGAAAATGCGATTTCTTTGGTGATCAATGGGTTTTGTAAGGAAGTTTTTAAACAATTACCCATGGAGTTTTCTGTAGAAGCTCAAAAGCTTCTGACCTTGAAGTTAGAAAATAGCGTGGGTTAAGTAACTATAGTTAATTTATAACGTCATTTGCCACAAGGAGCGGTTTTTAGTTTTCCCGTTCATTGTGGCAAATTTATTTATGGCTGGTTTAACAGTCGGTTTAAAGGAAACAAACGAATGTTGGATATAAAAGATTTGAGGGGAGGGTTTGAGGGAAACGAAATTGTAAAAGGGGTTTCTCTCAAAGTAAACCCTGGAGAAATACACGCGATCATGGGGCCTAATGGTTCTGGTAAAAGCACTCTTTCGAAAATTTTAGCGGGTCACCCCGTGTATGAAGCTACTGGCGGAACAGTTACCTATAAAGGTAAAAATCTTTTAGATATGGATCCAGAGGAAAGAGCTTTGGAAGGTGTTTTCTTGGGTTTTCAATATCCTGTAGAGATTCCAGGTGTTAATAACGCTGAGTTTTTAAGGATGGCTTATAACGCTACATTAGTTCATAAGGGCGAAGAAGAGATCGATCCGTTGGATTTTGACGAGATACTTGATGCAAAAATGAAAACGGTAGACATGGACCCAAAATATAAAGATCGTTTTTTAAATGATGGTTTTTCTGGTGGAGAAAAAAAGAAAAACGAAATTCTACAAATGGCGGTTTTAGAACCTGCATTAGCTATTTTGGACGAAACTGATTCCGGTTTAGATATTGACGCTCTAAAAACTGTAGCGAATGGGGTAAATCGTCTTTTCAATAAAGACCGAGCTTTGATCGTAATTACTCATTATCAAAGACTCCTAGATTATATTAAACCTCACTTTGTTCATGTTTTTAGCGATGGAAAAATCGTCAAAACAGGAGGGAAAGAGCTTGCTCTTGATCTTGAGAAAAACGGATACGATCAATACGTAGTGTCAGAAAATTAGAGGAAAACGATGTCCAGTCTTACCGCTGAAAAGGGCCAAGCTCCCGAAGCAGAAATATTAGAATCGCATAAAAAATTTATTGAAGACAAAGGAACTTCTTGTAAGTTTTCTTTTTTAAACGAAGTTGGCGCTAGTCAATTTGAAAAATTAGGGTTTCCAGGTAGGAAACATGAGATGTTTACTTTTGTAAACACTAATGCAGTTGTTTCGAATTTTTCATCTCCTAGCGTAACAGAAATTGATAAAGATCAAATTTCTGGATTTGTTTATCCTGGCTGCGAGAAGAGTTTTTTGGTTTTGGTTGATGGGAAATACCGAGAAGATCTTTCGGAAACTTCTGGAATTGAGGACAGTATCAAGCTGGTTTCCGGAGGCGATGCCTTAGACGACCCTGAAGTTCGAGAATACGTAGAATCTTCAACGAAGACGGAAAACGATGTGTTTGCGTCTATTAATTCCGCGTTCCGTTATGATGGTTTGTTTTTAGATGTTTCTCCAAAAGCTATCATGAAGTCTCCTATTCAAATCTTGGTTATATCGGGAGGGAGCAAAGATAAGACAGAGTCTTCTCGACCGTGGATTTTGGCGAGAGTTGGTGATTTGGCGGAAGCAAAAATCATTGTTCGTTATGCTGGCTTGAACGGAAATTATTTTGTCAATTCAGTTCAAGATTACTTAGTAGGAAATGGAGCTGGGCTGGAACTAGCGCATATTGAAACAGATAAGAAGGATGCCCGTAATTTTTCTAAGACTCGATTGGTTTTGAATCGGGATAGTCGGTTCAACGGTTCTAATGTCAGTTACGGCACCGCGTTGACACGTTGTCATTTGGATGTTCGTTTGAAATCTCCTGGCGCTGAATTTAGGCTTAATAGCGTTAGCGTTTTGGAAAAGTCGGAGCAGGTTCACAACTATATGAGGGTTTATCACGAGGCTCCACAGTGTGCTAGTGCGATGCACTTTAAAAACATCGTTAACGATCAGAGTCGCTCTAGTGTGGATGGTACTGTGATAGTTGAAAGAGACGCACAGCTGACTAACTCGGATCAACTGATAAATAGTTTAGCTTTGAGTGATGGTGCTCACGCAGATAGTAAGCCTAATTTAATTATCAATGCCAACGATGTTAAGTGTACTCATGGAAACACGGTTGGTCAGATTGACGAAGAACAGTTATTTTACTTAAAAGCTCGAGGGCTTTCAGAGTCAATAGCAAAGACGCTTCTCACAAAAAGTTTTGCGGCAAGTATTGTTGATACTATAGCCTTCCCAAACGTTAGGAAAGATGTGGAAAATACTTTGTTGAGAAAATTAGAGGAAAACGATGACTGATAACAATGTTACCGAAAAGGTTGCTCTTATTTTAGACGTTGATAAAATTCGTCAAGATTTTCCAGTTCTTTCTAAAATGATTCATGGGAAACCATTAATATATCTGGATAATGGTGCGACGACGCAAAAGCCCTGGGCTGTTATAAACCGGGTTAAGGACTTTGATTCTGACGAGTATGGTACAGTTCGTCGTGGGGCTTACAAATTATGCGAAGATTCTACTAAATATTATGAAGAGACTCGTCAAAAAGTAGCGGACTTACTTGGAACTCCAAATAAGAATGAAATTATTTTTACAAGTGGTACTACCCAAGCAATTAATTTAGTTGCTCATAGTTTTAGTCGGAGATTCATTAACAAAGGCGACGAAATCATAATTTCAAATATTGAGCATCATGCAAACACAGTCCCATGGCAAATTGTTTGTCAGGAAAGAGGCGCAAAGTTGAAAGTCATTCCCGTTAGCGATAACGGTGAATTGGTCATGGAGGAATATGAAAAACTTCTCAGCGATAAAACCCGTATTGTGTCTGTTAATCATGTTTCAAACGCTCTGGGTACAGTCAATCCTGTAAAAGAAATCACTGAGAAAGCCCATGCGGTCGGTGCTAAAGTGTTAATTGATGGAGCACAAAGTACCCCTCATTTGAAAATAAATGTAAAAGACATTGGTTGTGATTTTTATACTTTTTCCGGACATAAGATGTATGGGCCAAGCGGTATTGGCGGTCTTTATGGTCGGATGGAATTGTTAGAAGAAATTCCTCCTTACGTGACTGGCGGTGATATGATTATGCAAGTTACTTTGGAAAAAACTACATATGCTAAACCTCCTGCAAAATTTGAAGCAGGAACTCCACCAATAAGTCAGGTTATTGGTTTAGGAGCGGCTATTGATTATATTTTGGATCTTGGCTTAGATAAAATATGCGCTTATGAATTAGAGCTATTGGAATATGGAACCAAAGCTTTGAGTCAAGTTCCTGGTTTAAGAATCATTGGTAACGCTAAAGATAAGGCTAGTATCATTTCGTTTTACCATGATTCAGTGCACCCACATGACATTGTGACGTTGATGGATCAAGAGGGAATTGAGTTGAGGGGAGGCCACCATTGCGCTCAACCAACTATGATTCGTTTTGGTGTACCGGCTACAGCAAGAGCTTCAATGTCTTTTTATAATAAAAAAGAAGAGTTGGACGCATTGGCTGAAGCGATGAAAAAAGCTGTCAAAATGTTTGAAGGGTAAACATCCAAATAATCAATCTTCTTTAAAGTTTTGTTTAAGGGGGGTATAAGTAATTTGATTTGTATCTTCCTTTTCTCTAATTTAATTTGATTCGGACTTAGGTTATTGTAAATTGATTAGGTCCCCACTTATGCATTAAGTTTTCAATGCTTACAGAAATTGATTGTAAAGAAAACTTAATAACTCCTTCCGATTAAATTATTTTATTCCTGGTTTACCGTAAAGCTTTTCTGAGAAATCCCGCGATCTAACGTTATTTTTGGAGTAGTTATGGATGATTTTGAAAAACAAACGAG
>CAWVUN010000150.1:0-5341 GCA_963932495.1 uncultured bacterium | reverse complement strand
CCAGACACATCTATCAAAATTTAAGAAACAGCAACGATTATGCAGTCACTTCAGAGCCTTTAGAAGAAGATACTGGGTTTCGCATAAAAATTATGACTGACTCGTCAATAGACTCTAGCACATCAGAAAGCTATTTAAAGTTCCCCACTCCTTCAGCTCCAGCGAATCAAAATGTTAATCTTAATGACATTGACGCTTATATGATTGGAGCTGTGACAAAATATAGAGATTCATATATCGACGAAGATGGAAATAACCAAAAAAGCCTTGCAAGCGGTATTGAATTTGGTTCTTACCTTATCAGCGCGAAAAGTGGTAAAGTTCTTTGGGGGGCTCGTTATATTTCATCTCAAAGTCCCGGCTTTTTCGAGTTTTTTAAACACGGCGGACAGTGGAAAAACAAAGAATCTCTTTCCCGTTTCGCGACTCGTAATGTGTTAAAAGCTTTTTATCAAGACCGATCTCAAAATTAAATTAACGCCATGGTAGAATCATCCGGCACATCTCCTCATTCTTCTGATTTTAGCGAAGAAACAGCCTTACAAAATCAAAAAAAATGGAAAAACCGATTTTTGATTAGTTTGACTGTTTCCATTTTTTTAGTCGGTATTTTTTGGTTGCCTTTAAAAGCCATCCAAGTTAATGATTTTATGGACTCTCCCAGTGTCAATCTCCCTAAAACAGGTGAAGTCGCCGAAAAAGAGGAAGAAAAACCGCAACCTATTACAGTAAGACTCCCAAAAAACACTATAATGCCCAAGTATGTAACGGTAAATGCGTCCTCTGAGACAAAGTGGGTTTATTTTAATTTATCCCAAGGAAAAACATTGGATATTAAAGATCCAACTTCCCTTGAGTGGGACCTCGCTTTTCGTAGAGGGAAAGTTATTACGAACGGAGGAGCTACTAATAAATTTGGCCAAGGTGCTGTATTAAATATGGGCGAAATGTCGTTTCTCGACGTATTAAAAGTGCCTAGAGATCAATATGTGGCAGACTCCAGAAATAAAACCGAATCGGAAAATGAAGAACTTAACAGCTGGTATAAATATAACTTTCTAACCCATAAACTAACCGCTAGAGAGAATGTTTACGCTCTAAAATCAGCCAAAGGAAAGTTTGCAAAAATTCAGTTTTTAAGTTTTTATTGCAAAAATGGGGAAACAGGCTGTATAAAACTAAGGTACACGTATCAAAGTAATGGAACAAGCGGTTTCGTAAACGCTAGCTAACCTAAAACTTCCCAAACTTGATTTTGACTATTTAAATCTTTGGAAATAAGCCTTTAACTTTTTGTTAATGTGCTTTCAATTTTCAAAAACTAGGGATTTCGATCTGCTTTTTTATAAAATACCCCGTGGCATTCTACGGGGTTGTTTATTTGGAGTCTAATTGAAATTTATATTTCAATTAGACTCCAAATACTTAAATTCATATTTTTGTTTAAATTGTTTTATTGGATGTAGGAGAAACTTCATGGCTAATCTTAAGGGAATTTTATTCAATCAATCCGCTAACGAAGGCTTTAACCTTCTTGTGAAAGAGATGCAAGAAAAATATAAACCTAAAAAAGGTCGCCGTTTTCATCATAATAACATCCCCTATGAAATCGGTAGACCACTCTTAAAAGAAAACAATATTGAGTTCGAGATTAGTTCTAAAATACCTGAAGACGAGTTGAACGGTAATAAAGAAATGAAAACTTACTACAACTCGATCAAAAAAGTTCTTAAAGAGAAAAAAAGCAAACCCGTTTCTATGGAAATGGAAAACATAGTCTGGGATTCAAAAAAGGACACTGAAAAAGAAAGAGATTATGTGAAGCTCCTTTACCAATATTCCTTAAACGATCTGGTCAACGACGAGGAACTAATAAAGAGATATGAGGCTATCAAAAGTGACGGCTATAGCGAAGAAGTTCCCGATGTTCCTGGAATTTTCACATTGCAGGGTAAGTTAGTTCTATTAATGGTTCGAGAAAACATCCAAAATCTAGGCAAAGAACATATTGCAACTCTCATAAACGCAAATAAACAAGTAAAGACAACTCTAAAAAGTTAGGTCATGAGCCCTATAAAATATTTTTTTGGGAAAGCTCTTCAATTAGTAGGCTTGATGACAATCACCTATGTCGTATTTATGTTTTTTTCCAAAATGAAAATGGAACCTCTCCTTTATTGGTCTTTACTTGGAATCATAGAGTTCTATTTAGGTACTTTCTTGTTAGCCAAAGAAGAAGGCTAAATTTAAATCTTTTATTTTTTCTTAGGAACCTATGAAAGAATTTTTAGGAGCGTCAGGTTTTTTTGGAACAGCAGGAACTATTGGAGCAGACCTTAGTTATCTCCTAGCTGTCGTTTTCACCACCTCTTTTACAGTTTCTTGGATTCAAGCGAAAAAAGGACAAGGTACCAATCACCACAATCTGGTGTTCATCTCCATGGTTTCCATGACCATTTACTTCATCGCCTACTACTTCTTCCGCCAATTAGGAGTTTTAGCACTTGAAGGAAAAGAAGGTTTTGGTGGGCCTGAAGAAGTTTATAATAAAGTTTTTGTACCCATTTTAAGTACCCATTTATTTTTGGTGACCATTGGTTTGATTTTAGCGTTTTATATGGTCATTCAAGGATTTAGAAGTTCGTCTAAAATTAATGGGAAATATATTTTAAAAGAAGGTAATCTCAACGTTAGTTCAAAAACCTTCAGAAATTCAATGTACGCTATTTTAGGAGTTTGGAGTTTAAACCAAATCATTCTAACGTTTGTGCGCAACGCATCCTGGCAGAGCAGCTTAGCTTGGGCTCTTATTTTTGGTTCTATTGCGCTAGTGGTTAGCTTGGAAAAAGCGATTGAAAAGTGGCTCCCTGATGGGGCTCACAGACATAGAGTCCTCGGTCGAGGAACGATGGTTGTATATATTTTACTCTTAGTGACTAGCACATTAACTTATCTTATGCTTTACGTCATCTATCCAGCCGAGCCAGTTTAAAAACATTAAATTTAACTTTAAGTTAATCCCCTATTTTGATCAAATAAGGGATTAACTGTATTATTTTTGGTGATTTAGCCTTGACCTACCTATTGACCTATGTTTTAATATTCCCTTTAAATTACCTGAAAGTACGTTAACAATAAATAAATGGCCGTTAAGCAATTGACGCCAAGACCAATATATACTATAGTATCGAAAATTTTCCCATCTTTGCTTGCCATGTGTTCCTCAATACGTGGTGTTAAAGAAGGTTAAAAATTAACATTCAAAAATTGACTCTGTCAAGAGATAATAAATTAAACCTTATAATTAATTTTTAAGAGGGGCCTTGTAAGAATGGATAACTTTAAAGAAAAAGCCGGACCTTGGATTTATATTGGGACATGTGTTTTTTGTCTTTGGTTTTTTTACTGGTTCGCTTCCGTGTGGCGTTAACTTTAGGATTCGGCACTAAGACTATTTTTTGATTTTTTATTGGGGGAAGTGATGGAGCAGAAAAAATTTATTACGCCTAAATCCATTATACATTTTATTATCGCTTTAATTGGAATGTCGGGTTACTACTTCATGATTAACGTTGGCTTAATGGAAGTGCAAGGCTTGGATTTCTTCTATTTATGGAGTGCAGGCGGAGAAGTTGCTGGCGGTCATTAAAGATACGTTATTAGGCTTAAAAAGCCTGGAATATAAAGACAAGCCTTTTTTAGGCTTGTCTTTTTTTTTGTCTTTTTTTGTTTCATCTAGGTTGCTTATAATTTTAGTTTCTATAAAAAATACCTTTCTTTGTAACAACCCATTGGAAGCCTATTAATATAACTTGAAACTTTACTTGGAATTATGGATCAAACTTCTAAATGTACTATCTATTTGACTCGACACGGTCATGTTGAAAACTCAGATAGAAATTGCTTCAATGGCCACTTTGATGCCGATCTTTCTCCATTAGGCTTGGAACAATCTAAGACTGTCGCTAAAACATTATCCGAAAAACCAATTAAAGCCGTTTATTCAAGCGACCTAAAGAGATCTTATAAAGGAGCTCAAGAAATCGCTAGATTCCATGAAATTGAGTCAATTCCACTGAAAGAGCTTAGAGAAATTTCAGTTGGAAAATGGGAAGGTTTAACAATAGATGAAGTGAATGAGAAATTCCCTGGGGAAATTGAACGGAGGTTTGAGAACATAGCAACCTCCAAAGTGGATGGAGGAGAAACCATTGAAGATGCTCATAACCGAGTTCTTCCAAAACTAATGTCGCTAATCGAAAAGCATCAGAATCAAACGATTGCCATTGTAGCTCATGGAGGGGTTAACCGAATTTTTCTCTGCCATCTTTTGGAAATTCCTTGGAAAAACATTTATCGATTTAAGCAAAGCTTTACTTGCATTAACTTAATCCATTATTATCCAGGATTTCCTATAGTTGAATTTATTAATAACAAGAATGACGCCATTCACGCTCTCTAAAAGACTATGCAAACTCCTACCCCATTTATTGTAGAAGTTAAAAACGCATCCACTTGCATACAAGGCTCGCAAATTCTTTTTGATGTCTCTTGGGAGATGATGCCAAATGAAAATTGGGCTATTATTGGTAATAATGGTGCTGGTAAATCTACTTTCATCCGTCTTGTATTTGGCGACCTGATTCCTATTCATAGTGGAACCGTATTTTGGTTCGGTCAACGCCACTTAATTCCAATTTTAGAGATTCGTAAAAAGATAGGAGTGGTTTCTGCAGAATATCAAGCAGATTACCATCGAAATGCCACAGGGTTAGAAGTCGCTCTTTCCGGTTTTTTCTCAAGTATTGGCCTATATAAGAAACCTGGGCATGTTCAAACCCGAAACGCCATGGAATGGATGGACTATTTAAAAATTTCCCACCTTTCCAAAAAACGATTTCATTCCATGTCTTATGGAGAAGCGCGTAGGGTCCTATTGGCCCGTGCATTAGTCAATCAACCCGAATTACTTATTTTAGACGAGCCTTGTTCTGGGTTAGATATTCCATCAAAAGAAGTCTTTTTAAGAACTGTCGAACAAGCCACGAAAATAGGAACTCAAATGATACTCGTGAGTCACCATATCGAAGAAATCATCCCAAATATCACTCATGTTTTATATTTCAAAAATGGAAAAGTTTTTAAACAAGGTCCAAAAGAAGAAATGCTAAAACCAGAAATTATATCTGAGGCCCTAGGTTGTCAAATTAATTTAAAAGAAAATGAAGGTCGATATTGGATAACAGGTTGCAATCCTTACGAAAACATTAAAACGCCTTAAATTGAGGAGATTTTTAATCATTGCCAAACTAAACAATTTTTATAATTAATGTTTTTATTT
>CAWVUN010000149.1:0-5342 GCA_963932495.1 uncultured bacterium | reverse complement strand
TAGCCACTCCTGCTGCAATTATAGTTGGAACAGGTAAGAGCGCCGAGCATGGTGTGTTTTTCAAAGGTGGAGAAGTATTAGAGAATGCCGAGAAAATAGAAGTGGTGGTTTTTGATAAGACAGGAACTTTAACTCTAGGCATTCCAGAAGTGACAGAAGTTTGGGCGCTACCATCAATTGGTGAAAAATCTTATGAAGTGTTGGCAATAGCTTCAGGAATTGAAGAAGGCTCGAATCATCCTTTAGCTATTGCCATAAAAAAAGAAGCTGATAATAAAAAAATTAAAGTGAAAAGTTGTATTGGCTTTGCTTCGCTTACGGGATATGGAGTCCAAGGAATGATTTCTAATGAAACCATTCTTTTAGGTAACGCAAGATTAATGGAGGATAATGGTGTTGATATTTCTGAAGTCAAGGAACGTGCAACTCAATGGGCTAATGAAGGTAAAACGTCGGTATTTCTATCAAGAAATAGTCAACTTATAGGGATACTTGCTATTTCAGATTCGCTAAAACCTGAAGCGAAAAGATTGACCCAAAAATTACGTGAAATGGGTTTTAGATTGGCCATTATTACGGGAGACAATATAAAAACAGCTGAATATATTGCAAATAAACTTGGTATTAGCGATGTTTATGCTGAACAATTACCTGGGCAAAAAGCAGAAACTATTCAGCAGTTACAGGCAGGAGGTTTTAAAGTTGCGATGATTGGCGATGGCGTGAATGATGCTCCTGCTTTGGCTCAAGCAGATATTGGTATCGCTCTTGGAACTGGAACTGATATTGCGAAAGAGACTTCGGATATTACTTTAATCAGTGGAGATTTAAAAGGTATTGTTAATACATTTGAATTGTCTAAAAAAACGATGCAAACAATTAGGCAAAATTTATTTTGGGCTTTTTTTTACAACTTAATGGCTGTACCCATTGCAGCTGGGATGCTGTTCCCTTTATGGGGAATCGTTTTAAAGCCGGTTTATGCAGCGGCTGCTATGTCGTTAAGCTCTGTTTCTGTTATAGGAAATTCTCTTTTGTTGAATCGGTATAGGCCTAACTGACTAGGTATGGCTAATTTTTCTTGGGAACAATTTTTATGAAAGCCACGAATCGCCATTTTCGAACTTTGGGGTTAAATCGTCGAGCTTCTTTTGCGGAAGTGAAGTTGGCGTATAAAAAATTAGTTAAAGTATGGCATCCAGACCTATACGTAGCTAAGAGACCAGGTATGATCCCCAAGGTGCAAGAAAAATTTAAAGAGATAAATTTTGCTTATAGCATTTTATGTGAAGCGTTTCAGGAAATTTCATTTGAACAAACAAAAAATACAAATGACCATAATAGGGAAAAGGATTCGGCAAAACAATTTGAGTTTGAATTTTCGAATGGAGATCATTACGTAGGCGAAGCTTTAGATGGAAAAATGCATGGACTTGGAATTTATTACTTTGCTTGTGGCGATGTTTATAAAGGAGAATTTGTTTCTGGTTTTAGAAATGGTCTGGGATTTTATATTCATTCAACGGGTAGTCAGTATCAAGGCCAATTTTACGACGGAAAACCTAATGGAAATGGAGTTTATAATTATTCAAATGGCGATAGATATGAGGGGGAGTTTGTGGAAGAAGAAATGTGCGGCACTGGAGTTTATTATTATTATGGGAATGGAAGTCAGTTTATTGGGCAGTTTAAGTATGGAAAACCGCATGGGTATGGACAATACGTTGCCGCTTCTGGAAAAGTTGTAGGAGGACATTGGGTTGACGGTAGTCTGATTTAAAAAGCTATTTGAATTTTTTGTTGGCTAACTTCTTCTCAGCAAGAATAGATAATTTATCCCTAAAGATTTTGGCATTGTGGCGGATATCAACCGGAAAATGTCTAGAGAATAAAATATTTTTAATGTTTCGAGTTAAATCAAATTCAGATCCTTTTTGGAGTAGCAACTTTTTAATAATATTTTTATTTTTCTTTCTTTGAGGGCTTTCCAGTTCGACCATTATGGCTGGAAGTTGATTTTCTTTTGGGCCAATGCCAACTAATGCAGTTCTTTTAACTCCATCAACTTGATTGAAAATAGCTTCACAAGGCATAGTAAATAAAGTTCCAAAGTTACAAATGACTCGATGGCTTTTTCTGCCGCAAAACCATATACGCCCCTCAAGGTCTAAATATCCTAAGTCTCCCATACGGTGCCAAAATAAATCCCGATCTTTGATTTTTGCTATTTCATTTGCTTCAGGTCTATTAAAATATTCTTTTGTTACCCAAGAGCTTTGAACGATTATTTCTCCTATTACTCCTTGTGGAGTCTCTAGATCGTCGTTCCAAATTGGAATTGGGTCGTCGGTAATTTTTGCTATTTTTACTTTCATACCAGGAACTGGAACGCCGACACAAACCCCTAATCCTTTTTTTGTTTTTTCCCAAGTTTGATTTAAAACCTCATTTCTCTCTATTGATGCGACTGGAAGTGCTTCTGTGGCTCCATAGGGCGTATATATTTTACAGTCTTCTTCAACTAAAGAATCAAACTGTTGTAGCAACTTCCCCGAAACGGGAGCTCCCGCGATTAAAATCCGTTTTAAGTTTCGTATTCTTTTTTTTGATTTTATGCAATGAAGAGTTACCATCTCCCATAAAGCTGGAGATCCAAAGCTATTAATGATTTTAAATTTTTCTAATGTGTTTAAAATTTTTAATGGGTTTACATTCGCGGGGCGAGTTGGATCCATGTCAGGAATGATACTAGTCATTCCAAATGCAGACCCGAACAAGGCAAAGAGTGGGAATGTCGGTAAGTCGACATCGCCTTGGTTAAAATTATAAATAGATTCTAATGCGTTAGATTGTTCAAAAAAGTTTTTGTGGGAATAAACGACTCCTTTAGGAGGTCCAGTGCTTCCACTTGTAAATAAAATGGCTGCTGGTTCTTGAGGGTTAGTTTCTTCGAGCGTAACGAAAGTTTTTCCTAATTCTTGGATTTCATTTAAAGTGAAGTTACAACCTAGTTTGATTCTTCCCAAAATAACGGAAATTTTTATACTGGAGAAGTATTTTGGAAATAGAAGGCGCGCCAAGTGAGCTATTGGAATTCCTATCATGCTATCTGGCTTAGCTTCTTTTATGCAGTTAAGAATATTTTTTTTACCCAATCCAGGGTCTATCAAGACAGGAATGGCTCCCAAGCGCAATAAACTATAAGTTATGGTTATGAGGCTAATTCCTGGGCGAACCATTAGTAGTACACGTTGCCCTTTGTTAATGCTCGCTTGTTTAAAACCAAAAGCGAGTTTTTTCGTTTCTTGGCTAAGTTGAGAATAAGTTATTGATTTTGGGGAGTTATTTCTAGGGTCGATAATAGCTGGAGTTTGTGGAATCGAATTAGCGTTACTTTCTAATCTAGAAATTATATTGTTTAATTCCATGAATTGATTTTTTGGGAGAATACGCTTTTATGGGTTCGCAATTAGATGCAATAAGTTAAAAACCATTGTGTCTTAAATTTGGTTAGTTGATTTTTAAAGCTATTTTTGTAAGTGGAATGGTAACTTTGCGTTTTTGTGTGTAGGATTCATAGTTTATTTGGTTAACGGCATTCTTTAAAGATATATAATCTCTTGGTATACGCACAATTATAAACTTTGCAACAGGGGCAGGTATTTCGAGCCCGAAATCCAAGGCCATCTTTTGAATTAACTTGCACCCGGCATCATCGTTCATCGGACCTATAGGTGATATAATGCCCCAATTGAACCGGGAAATTAAGTAGTCAGCCGTTTCTGTTAGTTTTGAAGGCGATGTTCTTCCCGCAAAGACGATTTTTTTTCCTTTTTCCTTGAGAGTATTAAAAATGTAGTAAAGCATTTTTTGAAAAAGAAGATTATTTTTTAAATTATCTAAATCGTCTAATAATAAAAGGTCTGCTTTTAGAATTTGATCGATTATATTGTCTGAACTTGTTTTTTTTGCTTCTAATTCTTTAATTAAATTTCTGCATTGTGAGTAAATGATTTTTGCAGAAGGATCATGTTTTTGTGTCTGATTGCCTATAGCCCGCAATAAATGAGTTTTCCCAAGACCATGACCTCCATAAATAAAAAGAGAATCGCTAATTGAATTAGCGTCGCATACATTTTTTGCTGATTGGTAGGCAAATTCAGATTCTTCGAAAACAATAAAGTTAGAGAATAAATATTCAGGGGATGGAGGGAAGTTAAAAAATAATTGCCCGGAAAATGAGGTATATCGGGATGTCATTTCCAAATATGTTAGACAAGTTTGAGGAAAATTAGAGCCTTTAACAAACCCTCTTAATTTGATTTCGGCTATTTAGGGCCGATTGTAATTTCTATTTGAGTTTGCCCTAAAGTCGATTTAAGGGTGACTCTGCATACTTTATCATTTTTTTCGTAGAGTAATTCAGTTCCATCGTGTTCGACGACTCGAATAAAACTCCAATCTTTATTGATCATTTCGTTTTGATAAAAAGCAATAGTTTCATCTAAGTTAGCCCAGCCAGTAAAAAACAAATGACCAACTTTTATTGAGCCACTTCTGGACTCGTAAACGAAGGATTTAGAACGTTTGTAGCTATAAGTACTTGGAATTGGTAAATCTTCAAAGTGAAGGTTTGGATATCCTTCTAATGCAAGCTTTAAAGGGGCTTGAGCTTCAGCAGGATTTCCTTTGTCTAATGGGAAATTTGCGCAGCTGGTAAAAACGATTAGACTAGCGAAAATTATGAGACACTTGAGAAATTGGGTCGACTTTTTCATCTAACTAGAAACCCCTCCCTAAATAGGCAATTATTAGACCAAGTATCATAAGAAATAAACCAAATCCTCTTAAAACTCCGTTTTCAAATTCCTGTATTTTCTGAGCGATTTCCTTAATTTGTTCAGGAGAACAAAATAATGGAAGTCCTTCGAAAACCATCATCAGGCCAATAGCCGTTATAAAAAAATTCATCTTGATTGTCCAATATATTTCGAAATTGAAACTATCATGAAAACCGCTGTGTTACCATAAATTTATGATGAAGTGCTATTACTTTTTGATGTTGTAATCGATGAATTCAGCATTATATAATTACTGTTCGGTAAGAACTGAATTAAGCTAATTAGCTTTTCTATACTAAAGAAGAATCTTTCCTTAAATTCAGGGAATCTGTAATTATAAAACTTATAAAAGTCTTTTCTTTAAAACTAGATCAAACCTATTCTAAAGGATAACGCCCATGATTACAGTGTAGGCTTTCTTTATAAGGTTTTAACTGGTTGTGATCAAATATTTTATAAGTTTTATAATTACAGATTCCCTGAATTTAAGGAAAGATTCTT
>CAWVUN010000148.1:0-5371 GCA_963932495.1 uncultured bacterium | reverse complement strand
CATCGATACATATTCAAACTTGGCTCCTCTACATGAAAAAATTCTAGAAAAATACGGAGACGAATTGAATATTTACTTTGCGGAAGATATTGCAGTGGAAGGTCATTTTTGGCTTCAGGTTTTCGATGGCAAAGCAAACAAGGGAAACATGTTAAAACAACTAACTCAAAAGCTAGGTATCCCACTTACCGACACTGTAGTTTTTGGCGATTATTTAAACGACCTTGAAATGTTCGAAATCTCTGGAAAATCAATCGCTATGGATAACGCTTTAGAAAAAGTAAAACAGTCTGCAGACGTTATAATCGGAACCAACGCCGATTTTGCAGTCATTAATTACCTGGAAGATATTGAATTTTAAATGTTTTAAACATTTTCAAACTCTCTCTCTAGTTAGGGTTTATTGTTTTATAAAACCCAGTCAATAATCGAAGAACCAAGAAGTTTGCATCTCCTAGCCCCAAATAATTAATAACAATTTCAGAAAATTTTTAGCGGATAAGCAACCGCCCGCTAAACCACTTAAGATAAAAAAGATATTTTTTATTTAAGCTCTTGAAAGTCTTAAACTGGCGCTATAATTTAGGAATATTACGAAAACGCTCAAACAGATGGCATATAGCGATCAAAACGCATCTAATTTCGCCTTATTTCTGTCAGAACATATCTAGGTTGTTTTAATCTAATTGAATGTAGAAGATCTACATCATAGGAGTTTCCCATGTCTGATAAAGAAGCCCCAAGCGATCCTAAAGAAACGACTGCCGCTCAAAAAAAACGGCCGCCTGTAAAACCAAGAAAAAAATTCGTCGCAAAAAAACAAGTTTTTAAATCCGATAAACCCATGGAACTTCGGGTTCGCCACATCCGCCTGTCTTCTCTAGAAGCGGCTCAGTTAATTCGACAAACTGTTGTAGACTTTCAAAAAGATTTAGCAGCTCAACCCATGGTCGACGTTGATAAAGAAATCTTAGACCAAGCAAGAGTAGAAAAGTTTTTTGCTAAACTTGCTAAAAAATATAGCGCATGCCCTTCTCGAACCACTGGAGGAGATTTAGGATGGGTTCATAAGAAAGAAAAAGATACCGATTCAGCCATTAGAACCGTGGAAAGGTCCGATTTTATGGATTTTCTTCCTCAATATGAGAAATCTCACACCAAACAACTCATTGAAGCGATAATGAAATGTGAAAGACATCAGATTCCAGAACCTGCCAAAACAGCCTCTGGTTTTCATATTATCCTGGTTTGTGAAAGTCGTTTTTACAAAGTCGAAATCAAAGAAGAAAAGAACCGCGACCTAATGGACGACGTCCACAAAAACGCTTTCCACGCAAAACCCAAAGTTTGGGAAGAAAAGTTCGGACCAAACTAGATCAAACCATAAAGTCCTTCTGCTATCGACCGAGCATTATTGCCCGGTCGGACAGTAAGGTTTTACCCTACTCTTACTGGCCCTCTTTTCGCCCAAGTCTTTTTCCTACCGACCGCCCAAATATCATTACTAAAAAGAAAATTCAATGGCCGGTAAAGTGATAATGGATACAAGTGACAAATCGCTTGGCGCGCCGTTTCCAATATACTCATAGCAGCCGATTCTTTTTTAGCGGGGATTACGTATTCCCTACCCAGCCATATCTCCGCTTTAAAATCCGCTTTTGTGAAATACTTTTTCAGGGAGAGAACCGTTTGTTCATTTATATGAACTTTAAGGTCTGTCTCCGTTCGAATGGGTCGAGTCAATAAGTTTTGCCGAAACAGCGCGTTGGCCATTATATTAATTGGCCTCTCCCAAAATGGATATCCAAAATCGTTGTACCAGCGGTTTGGCGAGGTGTGAACGATTAAAGAACCGTTTGGCTTCAAAATACGAAAGCATTCCCCAAAACACTCGAATAATTGTTGTGGGTACAAATGCTCGACTATATCCAACATATAAATGGAATCAAACACTTCGTCTGGAAAATCTAAAGCAGCCGCATCGGATTGAACAATCGATATTTTTTCTGCAATATCTTTGTCTAACTTTTTAACCGCATCACATGCAATTTTCACGGCGTCTTCTGAATAATCAACACCCACAACTTCGGCTCCGCTTCGCGCAAGCGCAATGGTTAGATCGCCTCGCCCACAACCAATATCCAATACTTTTTGCCCCGTAGTTAACTTTCCCGCATTAATCGCGCGCAAAAATTTTGGAGCAATCTCGCCTTTATAAAAATAATCGGCTCCATCAGTTTGCTCGAAGTAAGCCTTGTCGTATAATTTAGAATCTACATTTATGTTTTCGCTCAATGAATACCTCTTCCGTTTTAGCTATACTTGAGAGAATTATAATCGGGCTGTTTAAATTGGTCTATAAAGAATTTTTATAACTTAGAATTTTTATGAATATATTGATAGTTATTCCAAAAAATCAATTTGACGAAGCTGAGCTATTCGACGTCAAAACCGTGTTTGAAGAAGCGAGAGCTAACGTAGTCGTTCTTTCCCCAAGCGGCCAAGAAGCCGTGGGAGAAAATAAAACACGGGTTCAGCCAGATGGTTACCTAATTGACTGGAACCATCAACCTGGGTTCTCAGGTAAATATGCGGCGATTGCCGTCATTGGAGGGAAAGGCTCGCCAAAGTCCCTTTGGCAAGAAACCATTTTGCCGCAAATATTGACTGATCACCATAGAGCTGGTTCAGTCATTGGCGGTATTGGGCAATCAGTAGTCGTGCTAGCAAAAACAGGTTTGATTCGAGGCAGCGCAGCGGTTCCAGACGACGAAAAAACACGCGCGGCAGTGGTTGCAGAAGGCGTCGGTATCTTAGAAGATCATTTAGTGCGGTTAGAAAACATCGTAACTGCAAAAGGAGCGGTAGTGGCAAAAGAATTTGCGGAAACGATTTTAAGTATATTAAACGAATAATTTTTTCTTTGAGCCTAAATTTTTGATTCTAAATTATCCCGTAGCAACGCTCTCTAAACTATAAATATGATTTAGCTCGTTCCCTTGAAAATTGTTTGCATTCTTTTGAACCCACTCCGAAAGTAATCCAGTAGCTTGGTTTGCATCCGCTTCCAAAGGAAAATTTTAAAATATCTTTCCCTCTATTAAAGTAAAACAGAATACGAACTTTTCAAATAAGGGGCTTTCAAAACTTCAAATAATATTATTTTATTTTAGTTATCTCTACCGGTATGGACTTAAACGCTGGAGTTCGCGACTGTTTGTCGCAAGTTCTTGGGGCCAATACATTTGCTTCGGGAAAATACATCACGATATTCCCTGACTTAACAGAAAACGCCAAAACACGCCCTTCCATTTGGCCAGTTTCATTTTTGATCGAGACTTTTTTGCTGTCGGACAATCCCAACCTTTCCAAGTCTTCAGGGCTCATAAAAACTACATCTCGGGTTTTAGCTCCTCGATAACGATCAAATCAATCGTATACAACTGTATTAAACTGTCCTTCCGATCGGATTGTAGATAAAATAAACACATTGTCCCTTCGCGCTTCAATCTTCGGCAACGGACAAACTAAAAACTTCGCTCTACCGTTAGCCGTTGGGAATTTGGTTTCATTTAAAGCTCTACCGGGAATAAAAAACTCATCACCCTTGCCGTCAATTTCCGCTAAACCTTCAAGACCCGGAATCGCGCTCGCAATCGTCTTACGAATGTTCGCATGATTTTTTAACTCTGCCCAATCAACTGACCCCGAAGGCAAAACCCTTCTTGCAATTTCAGCGGCGATTTCCGTTTCGCTTCTTGGACCGGCGTAGCGTTCTTCTCCTCCGTCGCTCATCCTGACATAACTGAACATACTTTCTTGCGTCGTTTCTTGCGATTCTTCGTCTCGCGCTAGCACCGGTAAAATCAGCGCGTTTTTTCCTTTGCCTCTAAAATGACCTGAATTCAAAGTCGTGTTCATATAAAGTGTAAAATTAATTTTCGAAAACACTTTCTCTACATAGATCGAATCTGGGTTCGTGCCAAATAAATTCCCGCCTAAGTGCCAGGCAAAATCTATTTTGCCTTCAGCTGCCGCTTCCAGAGAAGCTAAAGTATCCATCCCTCTGGAGTCGGGTAATGTGGCCCCATAGGTTGATTGCAAATCATCTAGAACCGTTTGCTTCAGTTGCGGCGCGACGTCAACAGAGCCGACACCTTGAACGTTACTGTGTCTTCTTAAGGGAAGAAGCCCCGCGTTTTTACGTCCAACCATGCCGCGTAACAACGCTAAATTAACGATAGCTCGGACGTTTTCAACACCGTTGACGTGATGCGTAATTCCCATAGCCCAGGCAAAAACCACGTTTTTAGCTTTGAAGTAACATTCGGCAATTTCTTCAATTTCTCGACGTTCAACTCCAGAACTTTTGCTAATCTCATCCCAAGATGTGTTTTCCAAATCTTTATTAAATGCATCGAAACTTTCGGTAGGCGCTTCTACAAAATCTTTAGACAATACTTTAGGGTCTCGTTTCGCCAACGCCATTAACGCCCTCGCAAGCGACGATCGATTTGTGGAAAAAGCTACACGATAAACTCACGCAGAAATTAGAATCAAACGATATAAACCCAAACAGCAAGTGGCCAGTTAATCCTAGTTAGGGTTATGTCAGGGAGGAAATAATTCTTGATAATCAATTAGCCAAGAAAAGAAAAGTATTCTTCTGGAAAAATTAGGACGCCCAACTTACTGTAGTGATTTTATTAAACCGGGGCGAGATCCCTCTACTTACGCTGAGCTTGCTTAGAGGTTCAGTACAGATTGAGAACAAGCTCTTCAAGAAACTAAAATAAGGAAGTCGCATTTCGACAGGCTCAATGTGACATTTTTTATTTTTTTGTTTTTATTTCCATGGTCAATCAACAGGCGAAGCCGGTCAGTCACCCTCGATGACAAGAAATAGAGGCTGAACAAAGTTTAGTCTCCTTAACTCACTCGACGCGGAGGGCGTCCATGGGATCGAGGCGGGAAGCTTTAAATGCGGGATAGATTCCGAACAGAACGCCTATCGTTAAACAAACACCGCAAGAAACGACAATAGACGTGTGATTGAGTATCAGCGTCCAGGGACTCCACACGGCGAGAAGCAAAACGATCCCAGCTCCGGCGACGGCACCTACGATCCCGCCTAAAAACCCGATAACGGCAGACTCCCACAAGAACTGTTTTACTATGTCACTACGAGTCGCTCCAACAGCTCGACGAACGCCCACTTCCCGAGTTCTTTCCTTTACGGATATCAACATGACCGCCAATATTCCTATTCCGCCAACAACTAAGGAAATACCAGCAACTCCCACAGTGAGTTTGGTCATGGTTTCGGTGGTTTCCACTTTCACTTTTTCCAATTCCAATTGACTTCGCATAG
>CAWVUN010000147.1:0-5371 GCA_963932495.1 uncultured bacterium | reverse complement strand
AGACTTACTTTCCTTAACAAGAGCGATTCATTCCAATTGGGATCGACTTGCCTGGTTATCTATTCTTCGAGCTCCTTGGTGCGGCCTATCTATCAACGACTTATTTCTTTTATCCGGCGAAGAGCCGAAAACACCCGTCTGGGACTTGCTAAAAACACCTGATAGAATTTTAAAATTATCCGAAAGCGGACAAGAGCAAACCAAACGTTTCACCCAAGTAATGGAAAAGGTTTTGGATTCTAAGTTGGAACGTCCTTTGTCAGAAATTGCCGAAGGAGCTTGGATAGCTTTAGGAGGACCCGCTTGCGTTTCTCAAGCAGGACTGCAAGATGCAGAAATTTTTTTCAAAAAAATGAAAGAAAAACTTGATAGCAAAGGAACCTACCCTCTAAGAAACTTTGAAAAAGTCTTAGAACGTTTATTTGCCTCTCCGGAAACAGATAATGAAAACCCTGTCCACATTATGACTATACACAAAGCAAAGGGTTTAGAGTTCGATCATGTTTTATTGCCAGGTCTTGGGAGAAAAAAGAAAACCGAAGGCGGTCGACTGTTATTTTGGATGCCTTACGGAGACGATTTATTATTGGCTCCTCTTCATGAAAAAGGACACCCCAAGTTGGAGATCTATCAATTTCTAGAGTCTATAGATAAAGAAAAAGAGAATTTAGAAACTCTTAGAACACTCTACGTAGCGACAACAAGAGCCAAAATAAGATTGCATCTCTTCGGATATTTACAAGAAAACAAAAATAGCAGACACCCTATTTCAAGTTCTCAATTAGAAAAACTATGGCCTTATCTTGAGGCTCAATGGCCGAAAGCAAACTCAATCCTTAGCGAACCGACTACCGAGTCCGACCTGGAAGAACAAGTATTTAAACATCGTATTCGCAGATTGCCTAAAGAATATACTCCTCCTGAACCCGGTTCGAATATTATGGGAGAACAAGATATCTTTCAAGCATCGAATCTTCCCACAGAATATATTTGGGCTGGAAACCGAGCTCGCTGTTTGGGCGTCACGCTCCACGCAATATTTCAAGAAATTTGCTCCACTGGGATTAGCGCATGGGAAAGTAAAGATGATAATCTATTATTAAAGATTTTGAAAACTCGTCTCTTAAGCGAGGGGTTACCTGCTTCCGATTTAGATTCTGCAGCTCAAGAAGGAATAAAAGCGATCAAAAATATTTTTAACGATCCTAAGGGTCGTTGGGTTTTTCAAAATCATAAAGATCATCGTTCGGAATACGCCGTCTCTGGAGTCATTGACAATTCCCCGGAAAACCGAATTATGGATAGAACTTTCGTAGACGAAAATGACATCCGATGGATTGTCGATTTTAAAACTGGAAAACACGAAGGAGCCAATATAGAAAAGTTTTTTGAAGAAGAGAAAACACGGTACAATGGTCAATTAAGTGCTTATGAAAAACTTTTCAAACAATTGGGCGAAACTCGAACTATTAAAAAAGCACTTTATTACCCCATGCACAAAAAATTCATTGAAGTATCCTAATTCTTTTATGCAAACCCCTTCATTTCAAAAACTCCAAAGAACGAAATTTTAATCTCATAATCTCATTTCCAAATCATATCAAGTCTTACCCTAGTCTCTTCCTTTTTAATACTCACTAAAGCAAATACGATAACCATCGTTTTGGCTCTCTCATTGACCTAATAAAAAAAATTTAATCGTAAAAAGACCTTGAGCCAGAATTTCGAGAAAACCAAACCTTGCCATTAATCATTCAAATTAGATTTTTCATTGAGAAAAAATTTTTAGTTTTAAATTTTTGTTGCAATATAACAACCCAATACATATAAATAGAATTGAGGTTTATTAGTTAACACCAAAACACTTAAAAATAATCGATATTCTTAAAGTCGTAGCGATTTTTTTCTCGTCGTATCCCGCCGACATGGCTCAATATACTATTTCACAAGACAAACCTGTTCACGAGTTAACCTTAAAATTCCGTCTATTGCTAAAAATGTCGCGACTCAAAAAAAACACGATAACGTTTCGTTAAGAAAAAATCACAATCTAATCTTATGCTTCAAAAGAGGAGATTCTTTTAGAGGGATAACAGGATTGGCAATTAAACACCAACGTATTCGTATGAATTGGGAAGTTAGAGAGAATGTTGCGTTGACGGCAATGAGGGATTGCCATGTTATCTTTCTCGCTTCTGACCAAGATTAACAGCTAGAAGAAACGATAGCTTACTTAAAAGATTTTAATAGATTATCCAGTTTTAACAGTTGGAGATACCCAGGACGTCTCAACACGGGGAGTGTTGATTAATTTTACCATTGTCGATAATAGATTACGATTTCAAGTTCACAAAGACGCGGTAGAATCTAGCTCGCTTCAGCTTAACGATAATCTACTATCTTTAGCTAATAAGTAAATCCTAAGAATCCAAAACTCCAGCGATGCATCCGGTGGATAAGGTCGCCAGAAAAGCGATCCATAAAGCTTTTAATCCAATCAAACCTAATTCTCCTGTCCGCTCAGGAGTCAATCGAGATAGTCCACCCACAAAAATACTCAAACTAGCAATATGAACAAATCCGCATAAGGCATAGGTCATAGCAGAAAGGGATCTTGGAGAAAACACAGGTTGGTCGCCTGACTGCATAGCAGCTAATTGAAAATAAGCGGAAACCTCTGTCTCAATAAATCGTGTTCCTAGTAGTTGAGCTCCCGCTTGCCACTCTTCGTGGCGCAACCCCAAGAGAACCGCAAAGGGCCAAGCAATCCACCCTAAAATTTTATCTAGCGACAACACGCCGCCACCAGGTAAATTGACATAACCCAAAACAAGGTCAAGTCCGCCCTTGATTCCAAGGACAACAATTAATAGGGCAGCAATCCCCATAGCCATCTGTATGCCTTGAGCTCCTCCATCAATGAGTACAGTCATCGCTCCCGACGCTGTTTTAGAATCATTACTTTCATCAGAGCCATCTATCACAGATTCTATTTCTCGCGTTAGTGGCTCTCCAGTTTCAGGACAAGCCAACTTACTCATCAAGACAGCGCACGGAATCGATATAATAGAGGCCGAAACCAGATGGCCTGCAACTCCAGGAAAAACTTTATTTAGCGCAAGAACGTAAACAGCCATAACGGTACTTGCGACTGTCGCCATCATGCAGGTCAATAAGGTCAGTAGTTCCGACTGAGTCATTTTGGGAATGTATTTCCGAATCGCCAATCCCGATTCAATACCAACAAAAATATTTGTCGACGCGGCTAGCGACTCCGCTCCTGAAAGTTTCATAGCTCTATAAAATATTCTGGCAAAAAAACGAACCACCACTTGAATGATTCCAAAATAGTAGAGCAAACTAACCAATCCAGAAAAAAAGATCACAGATGGCAAAACTTGAAAAGCTAGAATAAATCCTATAGACGCAGTTCCATCTGCAAGTTTACCCCCTGGTCCCAAGGAAAGAGGTCCAAAAAGAAATACAGCACCCTTTCCCGATGCGGATAAAAATGCCACAAACACGTCGTTGAAAAATTGAATAGCCATCCTAGAACCTGGAGACATGAACACTAAGCCCCCCATACCCCAAGCCAACAATCCGGCTCCAATGATCGTTTTCTTTTCAACTCTAACTCGCGTTCCGGTAATCCAAGCAAAACCGCATAAAACTCCAAACCCTAAAAGAGAAATTAATCTATAAATTAAATCGTCCAAAGTATTTTTGCTTTTTAAAGTTTAAAATTAATGCTGTTTCCGTGTAGAATCAGGGCTTATTTTATTGAGCCCAAAAACCTTTTCCCCAGTAATTAGGATGACCACCCCTCCACGATCCCAAACTTTATTGAACCACATGGATTGGAATATCCAACACTTTGAACAAATCCTTAAAAACGAAAAGACGGATTATTACCGGGACGCCTCAATTCAAAGATTTTGCCTTGTATTCGAGGCTACCCTTAAAACATTGAGCGCCTTTGCTGAAGAAAGTGGAGCTGAAGCTCAAACCACTGAAGAATGTTTTCAGTTTGCAGAAACTCGTCAATGGACCGACGATACTTCTAAACCGGTTTTAAACGATTACCAGTCGGTTAAAGACGGTTTCAAACCAAGTTTAGCGGAAACTGTTTACCCACGTTTAAAAGATCATCACGCTTTTTTTCAAAAGTTGCAATCCACTGTATCCCAAAGCAGTTAACTTAGAGACTCTATTCTTCTGTCAAAACCCTTTTCAGCTCTTCAAAAGCTTTTTTACGGTGAGAAATGGCATTTTTTTCTTCAGGTTTCATTTGTGCGAATGTTTGCTCACTTCCCTCAGGAATAAATATCGTATCCCAACCGAACCCATTGGTTCCCCTCTCTGCAAAAGCAATAGTACCCCGCGACTCTCCCTTTGCGACTTTGACGATTTTCCCAAATCGCACGGCGGCATAACAAACGGCAATCGCTTCTCTGTTGGAAAAGCTTTCCAACATTTTTAACATTCCTGCACAACCCACCGACTTCTCAAACCACTTCACTAAAGCACCAGGTAGACCATTCCACTCGGTAAAAATCAAACCAGAATCTTCCACCAAAACAGGACCGCCAATGGTCTTGAAGGCCTGATCTAACTTATGAAGCACTAATTCGGAAACGTCCAAGGTTTGCATTTCTATCAAACCATCGACTTCGCCTTGTTTTAAGGAACATCCTAAAATTTGGCTAGCTTCGCGTAATTTATTAACGTTTCCTGTGACAAACGTTAAATGGTCAAATAAAGATTTTTTTTCCATTTTCAAAAAATACAAACTATATAAAAAACGCTTCCAACTGCGTCCTGTTACCACTTAATTTCACAAAGATAAGACTTAATAATTTTGTTTAAAAAGTCCTACTCAACTTAGCCGCAAAGTTTAACATAATCGCTTTTTTCTTGCATTGAACCGCGCTCGTGAACGAATTCATATTCCTAACAAGTAATTCAATCATAAAAAATAATTGGCCGCCGATCGTCGGTGTTCTGGTATTTTTTTTAGGAAATAAATTATCCGTTAAAGAAACTCTAACTTTAGGTTCTTCTAAAGTAGATTTACCTATTCACTCTAACCCAGCTTGCGTTTTTCAAGAATTTTTTGTTATACTGATCAATTTGAAAATTCAAAAGGAAGTCATCAGAAACATGAAATTTGAACGGGTAAAACATTTAATCGTCATCTTAATCGCTATCTTATTCGCTTCAGGCTGCGGTCACGTTTTCGAACACGATGCGGACGTGCAAGCTCGAAACGCGTTGAAGAAATTAATAACTGCGCAAGCCCAATTTAATAAAGACAACGGTTCCTATGCCCGTCACGTAAGCACTATTGAAGACGCCAAAAAATACGATATCG
>CAWVUN010000146.1:0-5423 GCA_963932495.1 uncultured bacterium | reverse complement strand
TATCACTATATACCCTTTAGATTTATCTCGATCATCCGATGTAGATCAGTTAGCAGAACAATGCTCAGGCATAGATATTCTTGTTAACAATGCTGGTGCCATTCCAGCAGGTAACATTGAGGCAATTGATGAACGCACTTGGCGCGAAGCTTGGGACCTAAAAGTCTTTGGCTACATTAATATGACACGTCGATTTTACCCCTTGATAAAGAATAATGGTGGTGGAGTTATCATGAACGTTATTGGACTAGCCGGAGTGCGCGTTGACCGAAATTATATCGCAGGATCCGCCGGAAACGCATCCATAATTGGCTTTACTAATGCAATGGGCGCCCATGCCCTTGATGAAGGCATGAGAGTTCTGGGGGTTTGCCCAGGGGCGGTTCAGACAGACCGAATCACCACAATGCTTAAAACCAGAGCAAAAGATGAAAAAGGCGACGAAAATAGATGGCAGGACTATTTTTCGGGCATGCCACTTAATCGACCTGCCTTAGTGGAAGAAGTTGCGGATGTAGTTGTTTTCCTATGCTCTGATCGTGCCTCTTGGTTGACCGGAACCACAATCAATCTTGATGGCGGCGTTGCCAATAGAGGAGGGTATTAATTCACATTAGTTGAACTGCAAAACACCCTCACGAAACAATATCGATTGGAATAATTAGAATATCACAACCTTTATATTTTTACTAAAATAACTGCGAGTTAAGCTCGCACTCGAAATAAAAAGTAGTTCTTTCCCTGCAAGCTCGCATAATAACGAAAGTAATTTATCATTATGCCAGAGACATTATCTAAAACCCAGTATATAAGATTATGCGAATAATTCATCCATTCATTTTTGTTTGCTTTTTGTCATGATAAAACAATCATCTAATTATATTAGCGTAAAGTATACTGTCGTTATGTTTACGCTTATTTTTATGGGGTTCGCATCGCTCGCATCCATTGCAGCAGAAAAAAAGAGCCAAAAATCCCGAGACGCGTCTCAATCAGAAATACGTTCTAAGTATAAAACCTCGCATCTAGTTGACCTTGAAAGTTCCAAAGTTATTATTCACCCGGATGGGACCTGGATGCCTTACACAGCTGATGGAAAAATTGTTCTTAAGGGCACTAGTGACTTAGGGGACGCAATAAATATGACGTTTAATGAGGGCAAGGATGGAACCGTCACAAGAACATGGAAAGTTGTAACAGGTGGAGGTCTGATCGAAGTATTTTTAAATAGGCTCCGGTTTTCAAATGTTAACGATAGATGTTTCCCAACGATTGGCTTGCGAAATTTCCACAAAGCTGGAGTGAGAGAAGCCGTCATAGATTTAATGTTCTGGGATTCCGATTCCAGTTATACCAATGGCGTCGCATATACGGGTATGTCGATGATGTTCACCAACCTAGACTCCGCTGAACAAGCTGAACTGCAAGGAGCTCCTATATACATTAATAAAAATAGTTCTTTGTGTAACCGACTACGAGCTTATGCTGTTATAAGTCAATGCACATTGAAAAATGGAATGGACTGTTCAGGTCTCGTTAAAGTATCACCTTTTGGACCGATCTTGATGATAAAAAAATCGAGTACAAAGGAGGTCATGGATATCGTGCTAAAACGCGATACCGGAAATGCGTTTACAAGAAAATAGCAGCATAGCTTTGATAGTATAACTTCGGTAAGTAGCTCTCTTAAGAAATAGGTTAAAAAAGAATGCCCCCTCGTTTATTTATAGATTTTGTTTTGCTTGTTATATTTGGACTCGTTGTGACACCTATAGCTTTAATTTTGAGGCTTTTCAGACAAGACCCTTTAGGTATCCATAGAAGAACACACAATAGAAAAAGTTACTGGATCAAACGAGCATAAGCTTATTTAAAGTGAAATTTTTAACTTGCTGTATAGGACATAAACATTTTTATTTTAGGTATATCTTCATTTTACCATGACAGCGCCGCGAGCCTGATATCAAACGGAGAAATAATCGCTGCCGCTCAAGAGGAGCGATTCACTAGAAAAAAACATGACCCTAGTTTTCCTATAAACTCTATAAAGTATTGCTTATCACAAGCAAATATCAATGCCAGTGAGATTGATAGGGTCATTTTTTATGATAACCCTCTCAGGACTTTTACCCGCCTAATAGCAACATATTTTTCAACAGCCCCATTTGGTTACCAGTCCTTTCGTCAAGCAATTCCGACTTGGTTAGGAGGAAAACTATTTCTAAAAAATATAATTCAGCGTGAAATCAAAAGCCTTTCGAGTAATTTTAATGCCCCTATTTTATTCTGTGATCATCATCTTAGTCATGCTGCTGCTGCTTTTTTTCCTTCCCCGTTCGAGGAGGCTGCGGTTTTAACTGTCGATGGCGTAGGCGAATGGGCAACGACAACGACCGCCATAGGTATAGGTAGTCAGTTGAAAATTGACCGTGAAATACATTTTCCACATTCATTAGGGCTTTTATACTCTGCGTTTACTAGCTACTCAGGCTTCAAAGTGAATTCTGGAGAATATAAATTAATGGGGTTAGCTCCTTATGGTGAACCCCGTTTTGAGAAAAAGATAAAAGAAAATCTCATAGACATTAAAGATGACGGAAGTTTTCGATTAGATCAGTCATACTTTGATTATTGCGGAGGATTGAGGATGACAAATCCAAAATTCGATATGCTTTTTGGTAAAAGTTCAAGGTCTTCAGAGGAAGAAATCACACAATTTCATATGGATATTGCTGCATCTATTCAAAAAGTTACAGAAACAGTCGTCTTGAGCCTCACACGAGATTTGGCAAAACGAACTAGTAAAAAGAATTTATGTATGGCAGGAGGCGTCGCATTAAACTGTGTCGCAAATGGAAAAATCCTCAAAGATGGCAGTTTTGAGAACCTTTGGATCCAACCCGCCGCTGGCGACGCGGGAGGTTCTCTTGGCGCAGCTCTTGTCGATTATCATATAAACAATCAACAAGATCGTGCCAATTTGAATGGCTCTGACAACATGAAAGGAAGCTACCTTGGACCGGAATTTTGCAATAAAAGTATAAGTGAAGCTTTGATTTCTCTTGGGGCAATCTTTGAAGAATTTGGTCAAGAAGAGTTAATTGAGAAAACAGCCGAAGCTCTCAGTCACGACCAGGCAATCGGTTGGTTTCAAGGGAGAATGGAATTTGGACCTCGAGCCTTAGGAGGGAGATCTATTTTAGCTAATCCCATGTCTGAAAAAATGCAAAAAACTCTTAATCTGAAAGTGAAATATAGGGAGAGCTTTAGACCATTTGCTCCTTCAATATTAATTGATGATGTTCAATGCTGGTTTCAGTTAGAAACAGATAGCCCTTATATGTTATTAGTGGCAGAACTAAATGAAGAACATCGATATGAGCTGACAACCGAAGAAAATAATTTGTTCGGAATTGAGAAACTGAATATCCCTAGATCGAAAGTACCGGCTATAACCCATGTCGACTACACTGCCAGGGTTCAAACCGTTGAGAATTCAACCAACCCTCTATATTTTCAACTTCTTTCTCAGTTCAAAAAAATAACTAATTGCCCCATACTCGTAAATACGAGTTTTAACGTGCGGGGAGAGCCAATTGTTTGTTCTCCTGTCGACGCCTTTAAGTGTTTTATGGGTACTGAGTTAGATGTTCTGGCAATAGGAAATTTCATTTTGCACAAATCTAAGCAAAATAAAGATCTACTTTTAGATTATAAAAATTCCTTCGAACTTGATTAATGCCTTATTTACAAAAATCTAACTTTTGGATTGGATAAAAAAATTGGCAATCATCTCGTTAGTAACTATGAAAGGTGGAAGTGGAAAAACAACTCTAGCCACTTCTTTAGCTGGTTATTGGCATAAGACCGGAAAATCAGTGAGGTTTATTGATACAGACCCAGCCTTAACGGCTTGGCGCCTGAAACAAATTGGGATGGGATTCAATGGAATAGAATTTCAAATAGGACTGGAACAGCTAGAGGCTGAAGTAAAAGAAAGTAAACAAAGAGAGATTGAGAGAACTATAATCGATACTCCCGGTTTTGAATCCAAAGCCCTCAAAGAATCTATAAAATACTCTGACTTTATTCTGATCCCGGTACGCCCATCTCCATTGGACTTTCAAGTAGCTGTCGATACTTTCTCTCTTACAAATAAAATGATTGGCACCAAGTCGAAAAAAATAGTTAAACTTGTTATCACCCAATCAAATAGAAATAGCGTTATCGCAAAACAAATGAGAACAGATATGGTACAAGCTAACCTGCCAGTATGTAATACGCACATTTCGGCTAGGGTCGCTTTTGCAGAATCAGCACTAGCGAGTAGTACGCCATCATTCTTGCAACCCACTAGTAAAGCAGCATTAGAAATAGAACAATTAGCATTAGAAATAAACGAACAATTAAACTAATAAAACCACGGAGAAATTCTATGAGTAAAAAGCTGCCCGCATTTCAATATTCGCCAAAAGCGACGGTTGCCGATGGCACTACTACAATTGAAGGGGACTTAGGGGAAAATTTGGAGAGTTCCGGAAACCCGGAGCCGGATAGCAATGCATCAACTAACGAAGCGAATTGTGACAATGACAAGATAAATAACTCCAGGGATAAAAGGAGGGTAGAGGGAGAGGAATTGACGAATTTATATGCAGGATGGGCTGGAGCTGCAGGCGGCGTTCCGATCCCTGCTTTGGATGTAGCACTCGTAACCAGTATTCAAATTAAGTTACTAAGCTCGTTAGCCAGAATATATGATGTCGACTTTTCAAAACACCGCTTAAGAAGTATATTAGGCAGTATTTTGGGAGGAGGAGCACCATTAGTAATAGGTGGAGCTGCTCAAACTGCACTACCAATCGCGTTTGGGAGTATTTCGAAAGCCGCGTTTGGGTTTGGAACCCTAATAGGAGCTGTTACGGTTGGTGCAGCTTCCTACGCATCTACCTTGCTCATTGGCAAACTTTTTATGGCGGCACTAGAGTCAGGAAGGGAATTCTCCGTTTCACAACTTAAAGAAATGTCGAATGAATATTTAAGGGAAAGAAGTAAACATAGAAAAAATTCACCCTCTAACTAACCTTCTTTATAAGAAAAATATCTCAAATACTTATTCAACAAAAATGCTAAAGAATTCTTTTTCCATTTAAAAAAATGCTAAGCTAAGGGCCGCACAGTAGTCGCCAGGAGCGTCTAAGTCCCGAAGAAAAAATGTTTTGCCCTCAACTATAACGGTGATGTTTTCAGTAGAACTTGCTAAAATACTGTCCTCGATGCCTACCCCTAAAGCTTTACCTAAAGCTTCTTTACGGACCCAAAACCGAGTTCCTAGACGTGCTCTATTATTCGCAGCGCCAATATACTTCTTTTCTTGAACCGTGAGCACTAAATCTTCAATACCCTCGTCCCAAGAGTAAAAG
>CAWVUN010000145.1:0-5428 GCA_963932495.1 uncultured bacterium | reverse complement strand
TTTTTGATATTGAGAACGAATATACTTCCGCTTTAGTATCAGGTTCCGGCACGGCGGCGCTGGAAATGGCGGTTTCAGCAAGCGTTAGTTCTGGACGACGCATTTTAGTAATAGACAATGGAATTTATGGCGAAAGAATCGCCAAAATTGCTCAGCGTTACGATCTTAAAACGAAGGTGCTTAAATTTGAATGGGGAAGTTCACCTGATTTAGATCAAATCGATACTACTTTAAAATACGACCCTGAAATTGAAATTGTTATGATTGTGCACCACGAAACGACGACTGGATTGTTGAATCCAGTTGGAGCCGTTGCTGAAATTACTCATCGGCATGGAAGACGTTTATTGGTGGACTGCATCAGTTCTCTTGGCGGTGACGAGTTTGATTTTAGCCTTTGGCGACCAGACATTTGTGTAGGAACTGCGAATAAATGTTTTCAAGGTTTCCCAGGTGTCTCTTTTGTTCTTCTTAGAAAAGACTTTCTGGTCGATGTAAATAAAATTCCTCCAAAATCCCTCTATTTTGATTTATCAGCCCATGTAAAGGCACAGGATTGTGGAAATACTTTGTTCACTCCTGCAATCCAGATTCATTATGCTTTGGATGAAGCCTTAGATGAATTGGGGGAAGAAACAGTCGCAGGTCGAATTGACCGATATGATAAGGCTGCTGTTTTTTTAAGGCAAGGTTTTCAGGATATGGGTTTGGAGTTTTGTTTACCTTTAGAAAACTATTCAAATACGTTAACCTCTTTGAAATTGCCCGCTGGTGTGACTTACTCGCAATTACATGATGACTTAAGAGAGAATGGTTTTGTGATTTATGCAGGTCAGGGAGAATTGAGTAAAAATATTTTTCGGGTAGCGAATATAGGCGATATTCGTATGAAAGAATTCAAAGAATTTTTGCAATATTTAAAAAGTTGCATTGTAACAACTGCGTAAAGGGGTGTTTATACATTTTCATGGAAATTTACGAATTATTAAAACAATACGCTCAGGAAACAAATGTTCCTGAAGACCCGGATTCTCCGACCCCTATTCTGGGATTTGGCCTTTCATTATTTCATTCCTGTTTGATAGAAGCAGGATTAGATACTAAAGAAATTTCTGGAAGCCCATTAGTTTGCGCACGTCCGGAGGATATAGACTTTGATTGTTTCAGTCGATTTGTTGTTTGTTATCTACCGTTTAAAGCAGGAAAAGAAAATTATGATACGAATGAAATGTTATTTGAAATATATTCTTTTCTTAAGTGGATGGATAAAAGAGAGATTTTACATGGGTTTTCAGAAATAGATTTTCAAAAATCTGTGAAGGTTTTTATGTCTCAAAGGGAGAGATGTCGTCAATTAAGTAGTTTTATTGACGAAGCTGCTGCCAAAATATTAGAAGATCCTCCTAACATTTTAAACGCTCTACATTGCGTTTTCGAAGTTGATAAGACGAGACGTGATTTTGTTCATGTTTCTGGCGACAGTTTAGCAGAACCAATCCGTTTTAGGCTTCCAGATCAAGCCGTTAAATTAATCCGCGAGAATGATCGGTTGGATCTGACCTTGGGGGATACTTCTGAAAAATGGGTGATTCTCGAAGGCGGAGACGTTTTCCCCGGCGAAATTTTAGACGATTAATTCCTCATTCTCCCAAAAAAGGTATTTTAAGAATTTATAAAACCAGTACTAAGAAAAAAAAGACATAACTTCTTTTCAAGTTATTGGCCCAGATTCTTGGATTGGGCAACCATTTAACTCCAAGACTACCGACAACTTTACTTGGAGTAGAGCTTTTTCTCAAAAGTTAACATCTCCTTTAATGAAAGGGCAATTCGAAATTGAGTTAACGCTACATACTTTATTTCCAAATAGGAAAAATTCTTGTTGTGAAGTTGTTTCGTACGCCATTCCTTTAGAAAAAACTAAAGTTACCGATAATCCCCAGTGAGGCTGAAAGCGGACCAATAAGATGGATGTGGGTAAGATTGTTTTACTAACAATTGTGCTTTTCTTAAGCTCTCGGCTTTTAAATCGTTTGCGTAGTTTCTATAAAAATGTTTGATTAAAATAGCTGTTGAAATATCGCTCACTCTCCATAACGATGAAATAAGAGCATGGGTCCCTGCGTAAAAGAAAGCTCTGTTGAGTCCCATCAGTTCGTCGCCTCCTTCGATTTTACCAAGACCCGTTTGACATGCGCTTAGAGTAACCAGATCGGCTTTGATATCGAGAGAGAAAACTTCGTTAACTTCAAAATTGCCGTCATCCGCTTTATCTCGAGTTAGTTTTAAAGATGAAAACAAAGGATTTACCGGGTCAAATTCTCCGTGCGATGCGATATGGATAATCTGATATTCGCTGATATGTTCCTTAAGCCAACTTTCCGTAGCTTTTTCGCCAGTCAAGACGTCGATTTGTGGAAAATCCCATTTAATGGAGTTTGCTTCTAATTCGGCCAATGGTAAATCATAGTTCAAACTGCCTAAATCGGGATTGCCTAGAGAAAGAACTTTAATTGGCCCAGTTTTTTTCTCGTATTTTCTATTAAAAGTGAACTTCAGTAAGGAAGCACTGGGCGAATAAAATAATGGGTGATTTTCAAATAAATAGGTATCTGGACCTTTTAGAGAAGAAAAAGAAACATAGTGAAGCATGCCGTTAGGGATGACCCCAAGAGTTCGTTTCTTTTCAATCCAGGGTTCAATAGGTTTGATTGCAAGTTGGTAAAGTTTGGAAGACTGTTCCTCCAGCGGTGCCAAGCTTTGCATTCGCTTTAAGTAATCTTTAACTAGGCTGTTTAAGTCCTCTTCCAATAAAGCGACTCTAGCAACTTGAATGTCTTCATTAGAAACGACCCAAATCACCAATTCTTTTGGAGTTATTAAATACTCAATTAAAGCGACATTTTCTTCTAATAAGTTTTGAATCTGTGAAACATTTAAAGTTTCAACTGTTACGAAACTAGATAGTTGCGGACTTTGTTCTTTGACTCGTATCAAGATTTCTTGATATTGATTTTTGTTGGATACCAAATCCTTTAATAATTGATTTCTGGCGTCCTCTTCTTCTGTTTTGCCTAATGTTTCTTCAATTTTTCTTATTTGTTTTTTTTTCGTAGTTAATGAACTGTAAAGTTTTTGGCTCACGTCGTTTTTTAAATTTATTTTTTGGTTTCCTATTAAATCTATAAAACTTCGAGATTTGGCTTTCTCTGCATAGGCAAAAGCCTCTTCTGTTTTACCTCGGTTAAGAAGAAGTAAGACAAGTTCTTTAAAAACGTCTTGCTTATCGGTGAGGAAACCATTCTGAAATTCCTCAATTTTAATTGCCGCCCGCATGTCTTCTACTATTCCAGCGGATTTTTTATAAGCTGCCGTCGCTTGTATTAGTTGACCTTGCGTGGCTAAACATTTTCCCTGGCCGCGGAGAGCGCGCCAATGAACTTCAGAAATTCTTAATTTCTCCGCTAAAACTTCCGTTTCTTTGAAGGTAAAAATGGCTTTGTCGCAGTTTTTTCTTTTCATAGCGAGATTTCCAGATTCCAACATTGATTTAACTAAATTGGTTTGATTTCCAATCTCGCGACTTAAAGCTACGGCTTGTCGAATATGTCCCGCGGCGGAATCTAATTGGTTTAAGCGAAGATAACTCATCCCAAGGTTTCTGTGGGTGTATCCCTGACCCCATTTGGATTTTAGCTCCTCGTCTCTTGTCAGAGCTTTTTGAAAAAACTCAATCGACTTTTCATACTTTTTGTTTTTTCGATAAACTAAGCCAATATTGTTATATGCGGTGGCAATATCCAAAGTGGATTCAATATCGTTGGCAAGTTTTAGACTTTTATTTAGGTTTTCTAGAGCCCGAGGTGAATTATTAAGAGTCCAATAAATCAGACCTAATGTGTTGTAGATAAATGTTTGCTGGCGTTTGTCTGAAATTTTTTCAGAAATAGTTAAAGCTTTGCGCTGAAACTTAAACGCTTGTTGATAGTTTCCTTGAAACCAATGACTGTTGGCTTGATATAAAAACGCTTTAGATAAACCGGGTTTCATATCAATTTCTTTAGCCAGTTTTTCAGCTTCTTTATAGCGAGTTAAAGCAATATCGAAGTCTCCTTGTTTTTCAGAGACCAAACCCAGTTCAAGAAGGGTTTCAACTATTTGGTCCGATTGCTCTATTTCTTTGAATAAATCGTAGGATTGCTTGAAGAAAGCTTTTGCTTTATCAAAGCGACTCAATCTTAAGTAAAAAATTCGCCCGATTCGTCTTAACTCGCGGCCTCGGTTAAAATCTTCGCCAATTTCTTCGCTGATTTTTAAAGACGAATTAAAGGCTTGGAGGGCTTTGTCATAATCTAAAGCGTTTTCCTCGATAATGCCTAAAGTGCTATAACTTTCCGCCAATTTATCGAGAATTTCGTTTTCTTTATATATGGTCAAAGATTGTTGTAATACCTTAACAGCCTCGCCGTAATTTTCGGCTAGGGAATACAATATACCTAAGAAATATACCGATTCAGCTAAGGGTTCAGGATCTTCTTGTAGTTCCATCATCTTAACTAAATCTTTTTGATACTGAATAGCTTTTGGATAATCTCCTTGGTTATAAGCGGAAAGAGCAAGGGTTTTTCGTATTTGTTCTTCAGAATTGCGCTTATCTAAAAATGAAATAAGAGCTAGTGCATTCTCGAAATATCCAATAGACCCATTCCAGTTCTTTTTTCTGAAAGCTTGAAGTCCGCTATTAACATTCATTTCAAAATGAGATTGAGCAAACTCCTTTTTTTCATTTCCATCCATACCCGGAAACCCATAAAACCGATAAGTCGTCCACTCCAAGGAATTTGGAAATTGTTTTGCAGTTTCTAATTGAGCCAACCGCAAGGCTTCAGAAGGATTTCCGCTACGAGCGTTTTTAAGGAACGACTCAAAAAGTTTTTTCTGTACGGGTGTTCGAGTTTTCCCCCAATTTAATAATATTCCTGGAAAGCCGGCAAATGTTAAGCCCTCCGTTAAAAATGCTGAGGGTGATAAGTCGTTTCCACGTTCAAAATCAAATTGAATATTTTGCAATACAATCAAATGGCCAGTTAGTGATTCCTCAAAAAATTCGTTCGGTCGCCATCGGTCAAACCTTCTGGGATTATTTGAAATTCCAATATAGGAATCCCATAAATTACGACCATTTAAAATAGTTCTATTTTCTATATTTATTAAACCAAAATGTTTTCGCAATTCTGGGAAAGCATCAATTTCTTTAGTTTGGCTATCTAAGTTTTTTACGGTCGCGAATATGTTCTTTATATCATTGTCTGTTTTTGAAGAAGTTTTAATGTTTAACAATCGCGCGTTATATAAATTTCGTTTTTCTCTTGAAAATACTAAGTGAGGTAGTGAAGCAATATGAGTTATTGCTTGAGACTCAATGATT
>CAWVUN010000144.1:0-5457 GCA_963932495.1 uncultured bacterium | reverse complement strand
AAAAGTAACTCCCATGAAAGGTTTCTCACAGGGACTGATGCTAAAATTATTATCAGGAGACTCTAAATTACTGAGATCGATGGTTTCATTTTTCTTCCCCCCCGAATAAAGATCAAATACAGAAGGAGAAGATTGAATCATCTTCATTTTTTTTCTTTTATCTTTTTTCCCTTTAACGAACACAGTCCAATCATCGTCGAAATGATAAAAGTCTACAATTTTATTAATAAACTCATCGCGTTGATTCTCGCGCGCTAACGCAAACAGCTCCATTTCTTTACGCAGCTGAGCGCAAATCATATAATGTTGAGTCATTTGATTCGGAAGACTTTTTATTTTTTTGCGCGCGAGCCAGTCTTTTTCGACAATCAATTTACTTAAATAGTTTTTTAGCTCTTTTACGATCTTACTTTCATCATTATGTTGCTGTAAATTTGAATCATAAATTTCAAAGAGAGCGTTATTTTTTGCCAATTTTTGAAGAAAACTACCGAACTGCTTCGATTCTTTTTCTGTAAATTTTGATTGGATTGGAATTTTTCTAAATTGAGCCCGTAGCATATTGAGAAAAGTCGGACCAAATAGCGTTTCGCTAAGAATAACTCTGAAACGTTCTTCCTGACCTGGCATGCAATATATTGAAAGCTTTTCTTCTTTCCCTTTCAAAAACAAAAAACTATAAACAATAAATTCGAAATCGAAATTGTTTCTTCCTTTCACAAAAGTCCTAAAGGGAATAACGTATTTGGACGGAAGTTCTTCTTTTCTTGTGGCAAAATCTTTAACAATGCCCGGAGGACAGCCAAACACAATATCTCCAAACTCTTGTGTCCTTAAAACTTTATAGTTTTTGCTGTTTATAACTTTATATTTGGTTTTAGTTATTGCCATAGCACTATTTGGATTTTCTTCGAGAAAAGAGTAATCGAACTGGAGTTCCGTGAAATCCGAATTTTTTTCTCAAGCTATTTATTAAATACCTCTTATAAGAAAAATGTATTCCCTGGGGATAATTTATAAAACACCGAAACGTCGGAGGACAGTTTCGGACTTGAGCCGAATAAAACAACTTTATTAATTTACCTCGAAAACTACTGAAAGGATTTCTTTCAATGGCTTTTTCAAAACAATCGTTCAAAGGTCCAGTCGCAACTCGCTTGCTACATCCTTCAAACACCTGATTTATTTTGGGAAAAAACAATTGCAGGTTATAACCTGTTTTGGCAGAAACAGCAAAAAATGGAGCAAAGTCTAAAAATTTTAGTTTATTTTGGATCGATTCTTTAAAATCTGCGAACTCTTTGTACTTATTCTTTGCCAAATCCCATTTATTTACCAAAACAATACATCCTCGACCTTTTTCGACTGCATAGCCTATAATAGTCGCATCTTGTTCTGTCAATCCCTCATCTCCATCTATAACCAAAACTGCTATGTGGCATCGTTCTAATGCCTTGAGAGACATAATAACTGAAAATTTTTCAAGAACTTGTACAGTTTTTCCTTTTCTTCGAATTCCAGCTGTATCGATCAATACATACTTTTGACCGTCTACTTCAATGGGAGAATCTATCGCATCGCGTGTAGTTCCTGGCTTATCAGAAACAATACACCTAGAAGAATCTAACAGTCGGTTTACCAAAGATGATTTCCCAACATTGGGTCGTCCAATAATTGAAATTCGGATTTCATTTTCGTCAACTTCGATAGGTTCATTTTCTGGAATTTCATCCGTAACAGCTTCCATTAATTCCATGAGCCCATGCCCATGCTCTGCCGAAACTGAATATGTGTTATCAATACCAATTTGGGCAAACTCATATGCCAATGACTCATTTTCAGGGTTATCCACTTTATTTACGGCAAGAAACAAAGGTTTCCCAGATTTCCTCACCACTTCAATTATTTCTCGGTCTTGTGGTGTCATCCCCTGACGACAATCCATCACAAAAATGACGCAATCAGCCTCTTCTTTGGCAAATTCAGCTTGTTCAGCAATCAAAGGTTCAAAGTCGCTTTCTCCAGAAAAATCAATCCCTCCTGTATCTACTGCCCAAAAGGTTTTCCCAAACCACTCTCCAATGCCATAATTTCTATCCCGCGTGACTCCTCGGGTATTATTCACAATCGCCGTTTTTCTCCCGATGATTTTATTGAATAAAGTAGACTTTCCTACATTAGCCCTGCCAATAATAGCTACTACTGTGGGGCTTTTTGTTCCTAAGTTATCATTCATCTTAAATCGTTGGTTTATTGTCTTTTAAATAATAGGAGATTCCTTGCGCAATTGACTCAGCCAATCTATTTAAATACTGTGGCTTACTAAGTCGTTTTCTCTCGCTCGAATTGGTTATAAAACCCACCTCTACTAAAACGCTAGGCATCTTAGTGCTATGAAGCACAAAAAATGGACCTTCTTTAACTCCTAGGTTTTTAATATGTGAATACTTCTTAGACATTTTTAAAAATAATTTATCTTGAATCCACCTAGCTAAAACAGAAGAATCATTAATTTTTCTGTTCGTTATCATGTCTGTTAGAATTTTTTGAACATCATTATCCGGCACTTTATAAACCAACTCTCCGTTTTCTCTTTTAGCTGTATCACGAGCCCTGTCACTCGACCCTCTTCCTAAATAATAAGTTTCAATTCCATGAGCACCTTTTCTTTCGGCTGCATTCACATGAATAGAAACAAATAAATCAGCGTCTTTTTCATTCGCAAACTTTCCTCTCGCCTCCAAAGTAATGAAACGATCATCATCGCGAGTGATCGCAACTTTAAAAGCATATTTTTGTTCCAGTATGCGTACCAAGTTTTTGGAAATCGCTAAATTGAGATTTTTTTCCAATAGTCCTTTCCCCCCCACAGCACCGTAATCTTTTCCGCCATGGCCAGGGTCGATCACAATATATGGGACCTTTCGATTACTTTTATTTGAAACAACTCTATTCTCTGGAATGGATTCTAATTGCTTAGTAACTTTTGCCTTCTGATAGCTTGGCTTGGTAGCGACTCTTTTAACTACCTTTTTAGGCAATATAGAAACTTTAATAACATTTTTTTCTTGAAACGTTCGGATATTGATTTTTTTAGGAGCTTTAAACTCTAAAACAACTCGGTTTCCCAAATTCGAAATAGGAACGACACGAACCTGCTTTAGGTATCTACCTGAGAGTTTGATATTTTTAAGAACTGAGTCGGATACCCTAGAATCAGGAAGGTCAATTATATATCTGGAAGGTTCAGCTATCCATTTACTAAAAAAAGGAAGACGTCGATCTGTTTCTATAGTTAGCCATTCTTGAGAATACTTACTATTAAAATTTACATCACTTATGATTATAGGTCTTTTTATCTTAGCGACTTTCGCGACCTTTTGAGTCTTCCTTTTCGCAATCCTATTTTTAACTAATGCAAGTCGCTGCTTAGCCCGGTTCACCATGTCTCCCTTAGGGAAGACATTTAATACCGTTTGGAAAGAAAGAGAAGCTGCCCCATAGTTATTTTGCGACAAAAATAACTCTCCGGCATTAAATAAAGCATCGTCCCCTAAATAACCTTCTTTATCAACAGTAGCTACCTTTTGAAAGCCTTCTAAAGCTTTTTTTAGATCCCCCGAATCGCCAAACCTTGCAAATGATTTTTGATAGAGTTTCGAAGAGGTAAATAAGGCTTTATAACCAGAAATAGTATTCGGATAAGAGCCCCATATATCCTTAAACTTTTGCGCAGTTTCAATCCATTTAGCCCGCTTTATTTCGAAATTACTAAATCTTAATAGCGAATAATATTCTTCCTGAGCTTTTTTATATAAAACTTCTGACTTAGCATTTTGATTTGTTTGAGAAAAACCCAACAACGGAACCGAAAAAACAAAAGTAGACATCAAAAAGAGAAAACAAAACGCTTTAATAGTTTTTTTCATTTTTAATCGATTCATCATACTTAAAGAAAACTAATTATTTTTTCAAACTGTCAGGTCTGGCGCGAAAAAACCATAACTATCTAATTTTATTGCAGTTATGAGTGTAGCACTTTTATACAATAGGGTCAAGGAAAGCAGGTAGACCAAAGAATTTAAGTACTAGAGTCCCTGGGAAAGACGTTGAGCTAAAAAGGGAGGTAACTCATTTATTAGTATTTTTTTCTGAGTTTCTTCTAACAAGTAACTGAATCGATGGAAACTCAGTTCTCTAGAAATGGAATCAAACCGGACAAAACAAGGCTTTGAATCGCCGTCTCTTGGTTGTCCTAAACTACCTACATTGATCAAATAACGTAAATCCTCGCTTAACTTTATCGAACTACCTTTAATTATACGAGCCCTGTCCTTTTCAGTTTCCTCAATAACTAAAGGGCTGTGAGTATGTCCCATGAAGGCAAGATTCGTTTTTAAAACATCAAAGTTTTTTATAGCATCTTTAGTCGAAGTGAGGTAGTGCCATTTTTCAGGTTCAAAAGGAGAAGAATGCACCCAGGTAATCCCATCATTTTCTAAATATATAGGTAGAGAGTGTAGGAATTTTTTTTTTTCATAAATCAAGACCTTTCGAGTCCATAAAGCAGCATGGTAGGCGTAAGAGTTGAAAGTTGTAGTTTTAATTTTCCCGCATACTGCGTAATCATGGTTTCCAGCTAATAAAATGTCAGTTTTTTCTCTTACTAGTTCCAAAACTAAATTTGGATCGGCTCCATAGCCAACCAAATCCCCGAGACAAACTAGCTTGTCATGAGGCATTTCTTCTACGACCTCAAAAAAAGCCTGTAAAGCCTCTAAATTGCTGTGAACGTCGGAAAAAATTAAGTAAACCATTTAAAACCGTTTCTTATAAATAAGTTTGAACTTAAGGCAAAGCAGAAAAAACATACTTAACTTAGATTTTAATAGGAAAAAAAAAGATAAAGACCGTTAGCTAAATCAAAAGGAGTTCAATTCGCTTCTTGGGCCACTGAAGTGGAGACGTGAAAATTCACTCGGTCTAAAATTCCATTTACAAACTCAGGAGATTGGTTTCCTCCGTATTTTTTTGCTATTTCAACAGCTTCGTCAATTGAAACTTTTCCGGGTACGTTTTTATGAAACATCAATTCGCAAGAAGCCATCCGCAAAATATTTCTATCAATCGCTCCCATTCTATCAACTTCCCAATTATCGCTAAACTTTTTAATCATTTGATCTATTTCTTCTAAATTTTGAAGAGTAGATTCTATCAACTGAAACGTAAACTCTTTAGCAGGCGGTTTTCCGACCCAATCCCAAAACATTCTCTTTTGGTCATCAAGGTTGCCTTTATTAACATCGTATAAATATAAAAACTTTAAAGTCAGCTCTCTAGATTGGCGTCTTATTCCCACAGTCAGCGGCACTCCATTACTTTATATAAATTTGCCATTTCCAGAGCTGCTAGTGCTGCTTCAGAACCTTTGTTCCCAGCTTTAGATCCAGCTCTTTC
>CAWVUN010000143.1:0-5458 GCA_963932495.1 uncultured bacterium | reverse complement strand
ATCACAACTTCAGATGTAATCTGAATCATACAGTGTTCCACAATATCGCAAGTTTTTCTGTAACAAGGAGCGCATTCAATAGGGCTGACTATAATTTCACCTTTATCATATAGATCAATCTCTTGTGAGCATGTGGGACCAAAAAGTGCTAAAACGTGCTTTCCATGACCAATTGCCAAATGCATTGGCAAGGTATCGCCCGAAATCATCAAATCACATTTTGAAATAATTGCCGAGAACTGGGATATGGAATGATCATTTCCACCGTTATTAATTTTATTAGAAACTTTTGAATAAATCTGAGAGTTTTTCTCTTTCTCGGCTTTTCCACCTAAAAGAAGTAATTGTGCTTTTCCCTGTGAAGCAAGAGCATCGATTAAACGGCAATACCCTTCAATCGTCCAAGCCTTATTGGCAAATAAAGGCCCTGCACCTGGGCAAATAGCAACAACTGGACGATCATCCGAGCCAAGATCTTGAAAAAATTGATTGGCATAATTATTGTTGTCTTCTCCTGTGAAAAGCTCATAAGGTTGTTTAGTATATTTATAACCAACCGCTTCAAATATAATTTCTTGATAAGTTTTTTGGTTTTTCCTAAACTTTAACTCATCATCTATACCTAGTTGAAAAGCATATTCACTCTCGGAATTGAGAGGAAAAATATTACCAAAAGCAGAAAGCCCAAATCCTTTTTTTTCCGACCCCTCAATTTTCATAGCTAAAGCAGCCGTTCGAATATCTTTATCTAAAGATAAAATTAAATCAAACTTCTCAACTTCTAGCTGACGACAAACTTCATCGTTATAAGAAAATAATCTATCAATATTATCTAAGCCGTATAAAAGTCCAAATGAAGGAGCTTCCACTACCCATGTAATATGTGACTCCGGATGACGGGACTTTAATTCAGAGAGAAGCGGCGTCGTTCGCAAAACATCGCCCATAGCCGCCAGCTTTAAAATCAGAATACGAACACCCATCGGCTTATATTCTGGGCAATCGTCACAAAGCCTCTTAAACTCACATGGTTTTTCCCCATTAAAGTAGCGGCAATCTGGTTTATAAGTCATAAATCAAACAAATTTAAAAATTAAAAGATTTTTTATCCAGGATAAGTAAATTAATTTAAATCTCAATCAGTTTTCCATTATACCCTCTACACCAAAACACTCTAAATTTTCTAATAGTTTTCCCCTCCCACTTGATCTCCGCCAAAGGCAGTTCATCTAAGGTTTCAAAATGAGGACGAACAAGAGGTAAATTCCCCCTTCCCTCTTCAAAAATATAGATACCATCTTGGCCAATCAAATGAGCGAGACTTCCAAAATATGAGTAGCGTTTTAACCCATGGATTTTAAATACTTGCGGCTTTCCAGGTAGGTAAAACGATAATTCTGCAGCAATGTTGTGCCTATCGGAAAAAACAAACGTTTTGCTTTTTTTTTGGAACCCTTTATAGAACGTTCCAACGTGTTCCCCCAAGTGCTTCCAGCCATAAGCTTTGTTAAGAAAAACATCGGTCTTGGGAGGAAGAGGGATAACCTTAAACATCCCTTGGAAATGAGCTAAAACCACAAAAAAAACAACAGTTATGATAGCCCATTTTTTTATAAAACGCAGTATTTTGTTATTTTTTATCTTTAGCTTATCTCCCCGCATAATGTATAAACCAGGCAAAGCCAAAGTTGGAGCAAAATATGCCAACGCTGGCCAATTCCCTTGAATCTTAGTTTTAAAACTAAATACTAGAAAAAAGAGGAAAATGGGAACGGAAAACACAAACAAAAATAAAAAACGATCATCCTTTTCCGAACCCCAAAGTCGATAGCAATAGACCATGACAATAACCATACCCACAAAAATTAAAGGAGTAACAACCAGAGCTTGTGAACCTAAAAACTCTAAAAAACTCAAAATCGGATTAACTCCAGCCCCACTAATCCCTCTAAACAATTGATATTTAAAAGAAATCCAATCATGCGTAAAATTCCAAAAAACAACTGGTAAAAAGCAAAATAGAGCAACCCCGATAGCAAGGTATGGCTCCTTCTGTCTCCACAAATCTTTGTGCTCTTTTGAATAAAATAAAAAGAGAATTAAGCAGGGTAAAATCAAAACACCATTGTATTTACTTAGTAAAGTTCCACCCATACAAATGCCTGCAACATACCAATAATTCGGCTTAGATTCCCAAATCGCACGATAGATAAATAAGAGGCTAAGTGAAAAAAATAAGAGGAGAGGTGTGTCAGGCGTAATTACAACTGCACCAAGAGAAAAGATCAGAATGAGATTAAAAAAAACTACGGAGTAAATCCCTACCCAATAATTTCCGAATATCATAATTCCCAATCGGTAGGAAATAAGGGAAATGCCTAATGAAGAAATAATTGCCGCTAGTCGGATTCCATACTCAGTTTCGCCAAAAACAAACGTAGATATTGCAATAAAAATCGCAACCATAGGAGGGTGATCATAGTACCCAAAACTTAAATTTCGGGACCATACCCAATAATAGGCCTCATCAGGGATCAGCTCTATTTGCCCAGAAAAAAAACACCTAAAAAGAGAGGCAAGGCATAAAAGGACAATTAGCAAAACTCGATTAGAATTCAAGTTTTTTAATGGAAATATAAAGGTAATCTTAAAAAATAATACTTAAATTTCAGGCGAGATGTTCCTTAAGCTTTAGCTCAAGCCTAAAGCTCTAAAGTATCCCCATCATCATCGTCGTACTCGTCGCCCACGTTATTTTTATCCACCAAATCCCTTAGTTCTTTACCAGCTTTAAAAAAGGGAACCTTCTTAGCAGGTACGTCTACTTTAACTCCAGACTTGGGGTTACGACCGGTTCGGGGGTTACGTTCTCGAATTCTAAAGCTACCAAATCCACGCAATTCCACCTTTTTCCCCTGACTTAGAGATTCTGTAATACTGTGGAAGACCGTATTAACAACAACTTCAGTTTGCTTTTTAGTCAAATTAATCTGACTAGCGACTTTGGCGACCAGCTCAGCTTTGGTCATTAAAGCTCCCCTTTCTACAACGATCCATTATTTTGGAAAAATTTTTACGAAGTATAGCATTAAGTAACATTTAGTCAAGGCCTTTCAGGATATGAAAGGGTCACAATTATGTATATTTTTGATTAACTCACCAATAGGGGAAGAATGTCTCAAACCCATTTAATGAAGAGCTTTAAGCTCTCAATTACCTATCAATTGACGAGAAATTCAAGCCCAATGGCATCATAAATTGGAGCTTTGGGTAGCTAAACTGGCCTAGTGTTTGGTTTAGTTTTCCAGCCCACCCGTTTTTAAGAATTAAATCTAATAAACTTGTTTCCTTTTCAGGAAAAACAACCTTGGGCCTCTCAGTCAGCCCCATTACTTTTTGTAAATACTCAAGGCTATCTTCAAAACCACCTAACTGGTCAACTAACTTATACTCCATAGCTTGGCGGCCCGAAAAAATTCTTCCATCAGCCACTTTTTTAACTTCTTCTACGCTAAGTTTCCGACCATTAGAAATAGCCTCTATAAATTGCATATGGACATCATCCACAACTGATTGAAGTAATAGGTTTTCTTCCTCTAACATAGGACGAACAATAGAACCCGCATCTTTAAATTTGCCCGCCTTAATCACCATCGGCTTTAAACCAATTTTTTGAATCAATTCTTCTACATTGGAAAACGCCATAATCACACCAATGCTTCCAGTAAGCGTTCCTGGATTAGCAATGATATGACTTGCCGAACTGGCCACATAATAACCACCAGAAGCTGCTACGCTTCCTAGCGATGCGACGATTTTCTTTTTTTTACGAGTTTTTAAGACTTCCGCATAAATCTCCTGAGAGGGGCCAACAGCCCCTCCTGGAGAATCTATCCGCAAAATTATAGCTCCTATTGAAGAATTATCCCTATAATCAACGATCTGTTGGACAATTTCTCGACTATCTGAAATAACTCCGCTAACTTCAACTACAGCCACCTTATTTCTTGAGATAGAAGAATTGTCCCCTAATAAAATTTTAAATCCGCTTGCAAAACCATATAAAGCTAAGGTTCCTACGCAGAAAAAAAAGAACGTTTTTTTAAAAGACCTCTTCTGAGCTATTTTTGGCGTTAATTCCATAAAGGTTTCCTAAGTTAAATTACGTATATTAGTCAACCTCTGGAGACACAGGCTTTTCATTTTCTAAATTAGCCTGTTCTTTTTCAATTGTTTCCAGATCCCAATTTTCTTCTGCAGCCTTAATACTTAAGCCAATTTTTTTATTTACTGTATCCACTTTAACTACTTTGGCTTTAATATCATCACCAACCGCAACAACTTTTTCAGGATGTGTAACCTTCTCAGAACTTAAGTGAGAAATATGAATCAATCCTTCCAACCCATCATCAAATTCAGCAAAAGCTCCAAACCCAGTTACTTTAATGATCTTACCTTCAACATCCAAACCTATTGGATATTTCTCGGCAATACCTTCCCAGGGGTTAGGCTGAAGTTGCTTAATTCCCAAAGAAATCCGGAAAGATTCTTTATCAATATTCAAAACAGTCGCTTGCACTTTTTCTTTCTTTTTAACCACCTCTGAAGGATGCTTAATCTTGCTCCAAGAAAGATCAGAAATGTGAATTAAACCATCAACACCATCTTCTAGCTCTATAAAAGCTCCGAAATCAGTTAAATTTCGAACTGTACCTTCAACTTCTGAGCCAATAGGATATTTGTCTTCAATTTGTTCCCAAGGGTTTGGTTCAATTTGTTTCATTCCAAGAGAAATTCTCTTTCTCTCTTTATCTAAAGTCAAAACTACTGCATCCACTGTATCGTTCAATGACACGATTTTGCTTGGATGTTTCGTTTGTCGACTCCAGGTCATTTCAGAAATATGTACTAATCCTTCAATGCCTTTTTCTAATTCAATGAATGCGCCATAATCGGTAATACTAACGACTTTCCCTGAAATCTTAGTATCGACTGGATATTTGTTATCAACATCAATCCATGGGTCAGGCGTAATTTGTTTTAGTCCTAAAGAAACACGTTCGTTATTCTTATCATATTTAAGAATCATGACTTTAATTTTATCGCCAATAGAGAACATCTCCGAAGGATGATTCACTCGTCCCCAAGACATATCAGTGATATGCAACAAGCCATCAATACCACCTAAGTCGACAAACACGCCGTAATCGGTAATATTTTTAACAACGCCTTCTATAAGATTACCCTCTTCCATTCTTGACAAGGTATCTTCTCGGGCTTGTTTACGTTTTTCTTCTAACAACACACGTCGGGAACAAACAATATTGCCCCTTTTCTTATTCATTTTGATGATTTTCATTTGAAACTTCTCGCCGATCAACTTTTCCAAATTACGTATTGGACGTAAATCAATTTGCGAGCCAGGTAAAAACGCTTTGAGCCCGATATCAACTGTCAA
>CAWVUN010000142.1:0-5465 GCA_963932495.1 uncultured bacterium | reverse complement strand
CGATGAAAATATTGGTGAAGGATCTAGCCGAGAGCATGCTGCAATGGAGCCGCGACATATGGGCTGCTTAGTTTTCGTCTCTAAGTCTTACGCACGAATTTTTGAAGCTAACCTCAAGAAACAAGCTGTTTTGCCTTTTCACTTAATCAATAAAGACGATTACGGAAAAATCAAAGATAATGATAAAATATCTTTCGATGGGTTGGACCAAATCGCACCAGGCAAAAACGTATCCATGAAAGTGGCTCATAAAGACGGTAGCGAAGATTCAATTGAACTCAAGCACACTTTGAACTCTCAAGAAATTGAATGGTTCAAAGCTGGTTCTGCATTAAATCATGTCGGAGCTCAACAAAAAGGTAATTGAGTTTTTAAATTAAACAACATAAAAACTCGCAGGGGATATCCTGCGGGTTTTTAACTTTAGAAACATAATCTTTAGACTTTTAAAACGGTAAATATGAGGTAAGATTAACTTAATATAAAGCTCTATATTCGTATTTCTGAAATTTCTATGTTTTTTCAGTCTATACTTAGCCAATTGAAGAGTTTTCTTGTTTCACTCATTGCCATTCGATGACTAAATCTAAGGAAATAGTTAAAAATAATAATGTAAATCTACTTGTAATTTTGGCGATACATGGTACCCTGATGTCACATCCCTCCAGGTAACCCACTTGAGGCAAAGCTTCAAAAACCCTAAAGGACTTAATATTATTGTCACTCCCCTTAGGAGTGGCTTTTTTTTGCGAAATATGTCAGGGGATCAACAGGTTAAAGCGAGGTAATTTTATGCATGAAGTTAAAGTATTTGACCGTTCCGGAAATTTAAAAGAGGTCATTTCCGTAAAAAAATTGAATATTCGGTCAAAAAAGCAGTTGGAATTTCCTTCTCTTTTCATGAAAAATAAAAGAACAGGAAGACCAGCGGAAAAAACTCCTGAAGGTCAGGAAAAAACTCCTGAAGGTCAGGAAAAAACTCCTGAAGGTCAGGAAAAAACTCCTGAAGGTCAGGGAAAAATAGAAACCCCACAAACTTAACTTTTGGAGATGTTATTTTACAAGTTCTCGTTTATCAAAATCAGGTCGATCGGGCGTTAAAAGTTTTAAAACGCCAAATCAGCAAGGAAGGTTTATTTAAAGAGCTTAAACGTAGGCGATTTTATATGAAACCTTCTCTCAAGAAAAAACTGAAGATTAAAGAAGCTAAGAAAAAGCGAAAAGCGGCAAACCGGCGTTCTATTTCTTTCTAATTCATATAAGAGATAGAATATCATATTAACCCGCTTGGGGCTGGATATACTTCTGGATAATATCCAGGTTGTATTATTTCGAGAGGCTGATAATGATCTTACTGCCAAACTCACTGATAATAATAAATCTACTCTTTAAATGATGAACTTGATTCTAAGTTGAATCATTTTTTATAATAGTGGTTTATATCTTTGAGAGTTTTCGCTTGAGGTTATTTGTGGCTGCTTTTTGCTTTTTTAAAAACTGGTTATAAAACGATTTACTATTTCGTAGTTATCCGAAAACGAAAAGTCTGCCTTAAGAAACCGTTTCAACTTGAGTGTTCCCTTGAGCTTCGCCTCAATTCAGCCAAAACCTTCATTTTACCTGCTAGTTTTCAACTAGCATAGCATTGGTTTTCTGGAAAGCGACCAGAAAAGTCTTTGTCCAAACCCGTAGCCAACGTTGTTGGGTTCACAAGACAGCAAACATCCTCAACAAACTCACAAAACACAGTCAGGCTAAAGCAAAACAAGATATTCATGATATCTGGGTGGCTGAAACCAAAGAGAATCCAGAGAAGGCGTTTGATCTATTCATTTAAAACTATGAACTCAACCCCCCCAGATCGAGATGAACTCTTAGGCTTTTATGACTTACCTGCTAACCATTGGACTCATATCAGAACAACTAATTCGCATGAAGTGATATCTCTATTTCAAAGCCTTAACTAACATAAGGAAATTAGACTTCTAACGCGGAGATAAAAATTAAATTCTAGCTTTGCACAATAAATTTTCGAAAAACGCTTAAGCTAGTTTCTTTATTAATTAATTCGGAAGCCTTTCCTGCGGAAGGTAATTTCATGAGATTATAACTGAAGCTTAAGCGTTATTTGCGAAGGCACTTTTGGGAATTTGGGAATCTTTACCTTCTTTACCTCTAATAGTTGCTTGAGCAGCGGCTAAGCGAGCTATCGGAACTCGGTAAGGAGAGCAAGACACATAGTCCAAACCTACTTTTTCACAGAACTCTATGGAAGCAGGATCGCCGCCATGTTCGCCGCAAATTCCGAGTTTGATTTTAGGATTGGTTTTGCGTCCACGTTCTTTGGCAATTTCTATAAGTTCACCTACACCTTCAGTATCTAACGAAGCGAAAGGATCTTTTTCAAAAATTCCTTTATCCGTATAAAAAGGTAAAAAGTTGGCGACGTCGTCGCGGCTCATACCTAAGGTTGTTTGGGTTAAATCATTCGTGCCGAAACTAAAAAAATCTGCTGATTCGGCAATCTTATTAGCCGTCAAAGCTGCCCTTGGCAATTCAATCATTGTTCCAACGCTATATTTAACCTTCTTGCCTTTTTCTTTAAATACCGCATCAGCGGTTTTAATTACGATGTCCCGCATCAATTGTAATTCCTGGCAAGTAGCAACTAAAGGAATCATGATTTCAGGAATAACGATTTCACCTGTACCCGCCACTTCTAAAGCAGCCTCAAAAATCGCGCGCGCTTGCATTTCATAAATTTCGGGATACGTAATTCCCAAACGACAACCTCTATGACCCAACATAGGATTCATTTCTTTAAGGTCTTCTAATCGCCTATGAACAATTTCTTCATCAACACCAGCTATTTCTGCAAAATGCTTAACGTCTTCTTCTTCATGTGGGAGAAACTCATGTAATGGTGGATCGAGCAACCGTACAGTAATTGGTAACCCTTTCATAATTTCAAAGAGTTCTTTGAAATCCCCGCGTTGAGCAGGCAAAAGCTTCTCAAGAGCTTTGCGGCGTTCTGATTCATCAATCGCAAAAATCATTTCACGAACGTTTTGAATTCGTGTGTGATCAAAAAACATATGCTCCGTCCGACACAATCCAATGCCTTCCGCGCCAAAGTCTACCGCCGTCTTTGCGTCCAATTCAGTTTCGGCATTCGTTCGAACTTTCATTCGGCGTCGTTCATCTGCCCAGCTCATTAACTTTCCAAAATCTCCAGACATCTCAGGTTTTACCGTAGGAACTTCACCTAAGATAACTTCTCCGGTAGAACCATCTATAGTGATAACATCATTTTCTGTTAACTGAGTTCCGTTGACACTGATCTTGTTAGTTTTCGCATCAATTTGCAATTCTCCAGCTCCAGCGACACAGCATTTACCCATACCCCGAGCAACTACCGCCGCATGACTCGTCATACCACCTCGCGAGGTTAAAATACCAGCCGCCGCGTGCATACCATGAATATCTTCCGGGCTTGTTTCTTGTCGACATAGAATGACCGATTCACCGATTAGCTTTTTCGCTTCAGCTTCGTCCGAGGTAAAAACCACTTTACCCGATGCCGCTCCTGGCGATGCGGGGAGTCCTTTTGTTATAATATTACGCTCAGCATTCGGATCCAACGTTGGATGTAATAATTGGTCTAATGAAGAAGGTTCTATACGCATTAGAGCTTCTTCTTTAGATATACATCCCTCTTCCACCATATCCACTGCTATCTTCAAAGCAGCTTTCGCAGAGCGTTTTCCGGTACGAGTTTGGAGCATAAACAGTTCGCCCTTTTGCACCGTAAATTCCAAGTCTTGGATATCTCGGAAATGTCCTTCTAACTTGTCTCGTAAGTCTCCCAATTGATTGAAAACTTCCGGCATAGATTCTTCCATCGAAGGCAAACCGCTGCCTTCCTTTTCGCGTCCTAATTTGGAAAGAGATTGTGGAGTGCGGATACCAGCTACGACATCTTCGCCTTGTGCATTGATCAAATATTCGCCATAAAAATAATTCTCGCCTGTCGAAGGATCGCGTGTAAAAGCGACTCCAGTGGCGCAGTCGTCTCCCATATTACCGAATACCATAGACTGGACATTAACGGCTGTACCCCAATCGCTCGAGATATCGTTAATCTTTCGATACGTTATTGCGCGAGGTACCATCCATGATCCAAACACTGCACCTATAGCTCCCCATAGTTGCTCTTTCGGATCATTAGGAAAAGGTTTTCCTAGTTGCAGTTCCACCATAGCTTTAAATTGAGCTACAATATCTTGCCAACCTTCCGCCATAATTTCTGTATCTTCCTTAATCCCATTATCTTCTTTGTATGTACTTATCACTTCTTCAAAATCGTGGTGGTCTACACCCAGTACAACGTCTCCATACATTTGTACAAATCTACGATACGAGTCCCAGGCAAAACGTTTATCGTTTGATTGCTTAGCCAAACCTTCGATGGTTTCATCGTTCAAACCTAAATTTAGAACCGTATCCATCATTCCAGGCATAGAAACACGTGCTCCAGAGCGTACCGAAACCAACAGCGGGTTTTCCGGATTTCCGAACCCCATTCCCATAGCCTTTTCAACTTGTTCAAGGGCACTTTCAACCAATGAAGTCAATTCTTCAGGGTAAGAATCGCCGTTTTTATAATAATGAGTACAAACTTCTGTAGTAATCGTAAACCCAGGAGGCACCGGTAAGCCCAAAGAAGCCATTTCGGCCAAATTAGCTCCCTTTCCTCCTAGAAGATCACGCATGCCCGCGTTGCCTTCAGTTTTTTCAGATCCAAAACTGTAAACCCACTTTGTCATTTAAATTTCTCCTGGTACCCTGTTAAGCGCATGACGAACAAAAATTTTTTTGATTAAGCCATGATTCTAAAGAACTAAACTGCTTTTTATTGTAAATACTATAACATCTATCTAACTCAAATGATTGCCTAACCAACCTCTATTTTTCTTAATTTCATATCCCTAGTTTAAAGCCCTTTGGACTATATCCTCGCTAAAATTAGCGCACAAGCAGCAGTGATTTTACGTTATCTAAACTTTAATACCCAACAGTATATAAGATAAGGAAAACGTTCTAAGGAAGGATCAATTGTTTATTGGAAATTGAATTATTCCAGAAACCTTTATGAGAGAAACAAACAAGGGGAACTTTAGGCAATCAAATCATGAACACCGAAGCTACCAAGCAATCAGCTCTTCTTTGATTCAGCATTTTATTAAAATAGTTATCAATCAACGGTTAGCATGGTGACTCAAACAAATTCTTTCCTAAAATAGAGCCAATAACCAAAAAGGGGAGTAACATAGAGGCTCAAAAAGCCTCCGGAAGATTATACAAAACCTTTTCGAAAAAATCCAAAATTAAATACCAAAAACTGACACAATTCTCAATATTCAAGCGTAATTTTTCGATTTATTTCCTTTAAGCCACTCATAAGA
>CAWVUN010000141.1:0-5468 GCA_963932495.1 uncultured bacterium | reverse complement strand
GATCAAACAAAATAAAATCAACACGCATTAATTTTATCAGTTCATTCCTAAGAAAATCATGAACGGCCTCCAATATTACTTTGGAGCATCGATCAGTGGGAAATCCAAAAATCCCCTTACTTATTGCAGGAAATGCAATAGACGATATTTTCTTCTCCTCGCCTAACTTTAGACTATTAAGAGTAGCATTGAAAAGTTTAGAATCCTCTTCTCCTTCCCCCAGCCTGGGTCCAACGGCATGAATCACATGTTTTGCCTTAAGGTCTCTCCTGCTGACGTAAAAACAGCTCCACCAACTGGGCAACGACCAATTTTATTACACGCCGCTTGAATAGACGGTCCGCCTTATTTAAGAATAGTGTCATCAAAACTCCCCTTCTAAAATTAAATCCGAATTAGCTGGGTTAACCAAAGCTTCGCAACCCGTATCAGTGATATCTCCTCGGATAATACGAATTTATTTTCGCCCAATTTAACTATCACTTTCCTGTGGATCCAAAGCCTCCAGCACCACGTTCAGTTTCATCTAATGTTTCCACTTTAACAAATAGAGAGTTTTCTACTTTTTGGATTAAAATCTGCGCAATCCGGTCACCCTTCATTACTTTAAAGTCAACATCTGAGTGATTAAAAAGTAGAACTCGAATTTCTCCTCTGTAGCCGGAATCGACTACTCCAGCTCCAGAATCTATCCCGTGTTTGACCGCCAACCCACTTCTTGGCCAAATCAGCCCTACACAACCTATTGGAATAGCAATACTAATACCAGTAGAAACTAAACATCGTCCTTTCGAAGAAATAACGGTATCTTCAGAAGCTTTTAAATCTGCTCCAGCATCGCCTTCTTTAGCAATTTGGGGCACGTATTCGCCAGTAGTATTACAAATAATTTGTTCAGGATTAGCCATTATCGGTTCAACCAAATAAGTTAGTTAGTAAGGGTGGATATTAATCAATCAAAGAGATTACTAATCTAGTTTTTCGGTCAACGAACAAAGCAACTAATAAACTAGCAACAATAGTAATTATCAGAGCCTTTCTAAAACCCTTTCCCAATCCTAGCTAAATAAGTACGAATTTCCCTTTCTATCAATCCATCCCAATTATTCGCCTCTTTAGACAATGTGGCTAGACTATCAGCTCCCATTGAAGTTTCTAGAGCATCTGCAATAGTAATCAAAATCCTTGCGCCAAAGTAATCAACCAAATCAAGTTCTTGAGCTCCTCGGAAAGCCCCTTCTGTACCTGCTGCCATAGCCCATGCTTTAATTACGCAAAACAACACTCTCTCCCTAATATGAATGTCTTCAATCCCTTGCAAATAAGCTTCAGCGCCCATTTCACCGTTTTCGAAACGATCGACTAGATCTTGAAAAGTAACTTCCTTTACTTCCATTTTCTTCAGGACATAACTAATCAGCTGACCTTCATATTTTTTTAGCTCATCTAAGTTCCAAGTAAAATGAGTTTGAGTAAAGCACGCGCCTGGTTTTTTTATTTGGGAAGTTACAGAATTTAAATCTGAAGGAGCCTGCAAATCAACATTATTACTGAATGCAAACCCGGTAGGACAGGGCTTTAGCAGTTTTTCTATTTCAATCTTCAATTCATTGTCTTCAAATCCTAAAACCGTACTTAAAGCAACCCTGACAGGGTCTTTATAACTAATAAAAATTTTATTAGGACAATTGGATGCTGTGCAGCCAACTTCATAACCCGTTGACTTTTTTTTCTCATCTTCTTGTTCTTCGTTCTCTTCTTCGTCTTCTATATCTTCGTCAAACTCAGTCATATTTAGTTCCAATCAAAATATTTATTGGCGGCAGACCTTATTTAAATTTAAAAATGTTTATTTTGGATATTTTTAATTATCCTCCATTTTACATTCTATATAAACTTTTGAAAGCAACCAACCATTCTAAATACTAAATAACTAATAGATTATCATTAGATTACGATATTTCACTAATCCAAATAAGAGCTAATAAACCAATACTTTCTATCTTTGCCCATTACTCTAAAAAGCGAACTTCACAATTTAACCAGCGCCTCTAGTTTACGTTAAAAAAACTCTAACTCTATTTAATCAAAAAATTGATCCAAAAAAAAACCACCCACAGCGACCAAGCGCCATGGATGGTTTATAACTTAAAGCTTGAACTAGCCTGCGTAAGCCTGACCTAATCCGGCAGTTTCGCCTGCGTCACGATCATGAATAACTTTACCTGTAGTTGGGTCAACAGGATGCATTGTAATGGCTTTATGAGTACTACAAACCACCATGCAAAGGTCGCAACCTTTACAACGGTCAACGATAACAACGGCCTTCTTCTTTTCCATATCCATAAGGATACAGTCCGCTTCTGGGCAATACATTATACAAAGCCGACAACCTTTTTCAGCTATACATTTATCTTCTTCGACAAGAGCTACATTATACACTTCTTGAATTCCTCCCTTTCCAAAACAAATTAAATAGGTATATTCTTAGAAAAGAAGTTTAAACCGCAACGGCTAAATTCTTATCCTTAGCCCATTCTACGGCTCTCTTGTATGACTCATTAATACAATCAATATTTTTCTTCAACAACATTTCTTTCTTAGCGTATTTTTTCGTAATAGCTTGGTCCAAAGACGCCGTACCACCAGAAGCCACATATTTTTTACCAAATCGATCCTGAATAGCGGCAGCCAAACCTTCTAAAGTAACAACTCTAGTAACACCAGCGCACGCGCCAATCATCGCCATATTGGTAGACAATTCAGTACCGCCAATTTCTAATGCCATTGAAGTTGCGTCAACATTAAAAACCGTAACCTTTTTCGCTTCTAATCTTTCATGATCCGCTTCGGTTAAAAGATTGGCAGTGGTGTTAATAAGAATAATACCACCATCTTTTAATCCCGAATAAAAAGGCGCCGTATAGCTCTTTTGCATCGTAATAACTTGTGCATGAAACACCATGATCACGTCAGGGAAAACTAATTCGCCTCGGTCATAAATCTTCTCCGGACCAATCCGAGCGTAACTTTCCGCAGGAGCCATTCTTTTTTCCGCTCCAAAGAATGGGTTGGAAATTGAATAAAGACCATCTTTATTCGCAGCCATTGCCAATACATGGGCGGCGGTAACAGCCCCTTGACCACCAAGGCCAGAAATACGAATATTCAATCTAGTTTTCATAAAACAACACTCCTCTTATTTACGCTTTAGCTGCCGCTTTTGCTTTTTCACGGGCTGCTTTTTTAGCTGCTTTTTCTGCATCGTCCATTTCCTTAATCAAGGCTGCCGCTGCGTCTGTAACATATTCTTTATAAGTGAACCGACCGCCAATGCCTTCAGAATCCTTCATCTCATCCAAACCTTCCATACTTTGCTTACCAATCTCTAGAATACATGGAGTATAAATTTGAATGTATGTAGGTCCAATTTCGCGGGCTACATGAACAGCATTCCGGATAGCTTTTTCAACTCGATTTGGTTTACTACTAGTCATCATAACAACATAATGACATCCAGCTTCTCTAGCTATCTCTGGTAACCTAACTTTATCGAAAAGCTTACCCACAGGTGCCATTTTGGAAACGAATCCTTTTTGCATCAATCCGCTTTCTTGACCGCCCGTATTTGCATAAAGTTCGTTATCAAAACAAATAGTCGTAAACTTTTCTTGACGAAACCAAGACTGCATGGTCATATCCAAGCCGATGTCGACAGTAGCCCCATCTCCAGCCAAAACCACAACATCTTTCATTTTATCAGGATGTCTCACCATCAATGCTCTCTTCAAACCTGTAGCGATTGCATTTTGGTTTCCAAATAATGAATGAATATTATGAACAGCTACCATTGGAAATACTAAGCTTGTACAGCCTGTTGATCCAACAAATACGGTATCTTCAGGAGCGGGCAAACTGGCCAAAATATAACGAAAAGCAATAGACTCCGGACATCCAGCACATAAGGAATGTTGCTCAATCAACTCTTTACTTTCGCCAATATCTTTCCAACCACGACCTTCTTTACCATAAGTTGCGTTCTCAACGATGTCCTGATACTCAGGAGGCATAATATCGTATAGATCTTCGCAAATTTTAATTTTTTCAGCGCTCATGGCTAATTCCTTTTTATAAATTAAATTTTTTAAAATTTATTACATCTTAATTTTTTCTACATGCATTCCGAGAGCGGTTTTAATCTCAACAACAATCACTTCGGAAGGCATCGTCATGCCGCCGGCAACATGAGGCCCGGCAATAATCTTGTCGTTATCCGGGACTACAGCTTTAATTTCTCTAGCTAACCAGCCAACGATATTAAATTCAGGAACAAAAACAGTTTTAGCATTTTTTAGGGCTTCACGAATTTCTTCATGAGGAAATGGTCGGATAGTTTTGATCTTAATCAATCCGACCTTAATGCCTTCTAATTCCAACAATCTAATCGCTTCTCTACTTTGAGACACTGCAGTACCAGAACCGATAATAAGAATATCCCGATCGCCATTTTCTATATCAATTAAACCGTCTAAAAATGGAATAGTGTGTTTTCTAGATCTTTCAACAGCCGCATGAACTTCCTGCTGCCAAGAAGCGTGCGTTGCGTAATGGATATAATTTGATTTCATAATAAAAGGATCTCGCATCATTCTTACTGGCGGGCATTCCATATCCATACAAGGAACGGGAGATTTATATGGGTCGTATGGAGGTAAACAAACGTCGTCAGGAAGAATATCAACGGTATCCTTAGTATGCGTAACAAAGAAACCGTCACAACAAACAGCAATAGGAACATGGACATCTGGTTGTTCTGCGACGATAAAACCTTTTAAAATAAAATCGTAAAGGTCTTGTGCTGTCTCAGCGTGCCAAATCAACATACCCGTCTCTAACAAATAATACATTTCAAGGGTATCTGGTTGAATACTTAATGGAGAGTTGACTCCACGACAAGTTACACAAACTTGAATTGGAAGGCGAGAACCAGCCCACATTGGAAAATTTTCCATTGCTCTCAACGTTCCAGGCCCAGCCGTTGTCGTAAAAACTCGCGCCCCGCCAAAAGAAGCACCCGCGCATTGACCCATAACAGCAAATTCACTTTCGCCTCGGAAGTAATCTCCGATATATCCTTCGGCAAACAATTCACCAATCAACGCCGCAGCTTCACTCTGCGGAGTAATCGGATAGGCAACCATTACGTCGCAGTGAGAAACTTTTATGGCCGACTGAATAACTTCACTACCTGTAAAAAACTTCGTAATTCTCTCTACCCCATAAAAAAACTCATTAGGCTCGGTATGAACCTGATCTTTTTGGTTTTTTTGGCCAAGCTTGACATGGGTAGAACTTATAATTTTCCGATTCTCTGGAATTACTTTTTTATTCATAACCTAAACTCCCTTATGACTCGGCGCTGATGCCGCCATGGTTTTGAATTTTTTAAAAATATAAAATTAATTCCC
>CAWVUN010000140.1:0-5489 GCA_963932495.1 uncultured bacterium | reverse complement strand
AAGACCCCTGGCGAACCGACGGCCGCTTCCTGTGGATGTTCCACTATTTAGGGTTTGAAAACGTTTCTCTTCTAGAAGGCGGGATTTCTGCTTGGAAAAAACAAGGAAACGATATTGAAATGGGAAGAGCAGGAAAAATTAAGCAAACAGAATTTAAAGCTTCCGATATACAATTGAATACTCTTGTAATAGCCAATAAAGATTGGATAGAAAAACGGTTAGGCGATGTCGACCTTTCGATTATTGATACTCGAACGACAAAAGAATTTAATGGATCTACCCCATATGGCTCTCGTAAAGGCGGTCATATTCCCGGAGCAATTCACATCGATTGGAGAAATTTCTTCAATGAGAGTGGCCTTTTAAAAAGCAAAGCCACTCTTATCAAACTATTAAGAGGTCATGATATTACCGAGAACAAAAATATTGTCGTTTATTGCACAGGGGGAGTGAGATCGGCCATGGCCTATTTTGTTTTAAGGTATTTGGGCTTTAAAGCAAGAAATTACGACGGATCATGGTGGGATTGGAGCTCAACAAATCAACCTACAGAACTTTAGTTACCTCCACTTCAAGTACAATTTCAAGAACTTCAAAATATTTTCGGCCTAACCATTTTGAGGAAACTCAGGTTTCGAACACAACAAAATAGATTTTAGTCAGCACAATACTTCAAACCCTTAGGATAAGCAACCAGTGCCAAAGAGAACATTCAATTTTGGCAAACTAGAGATAAATACTTTGAAATGATTATTTCGTAAATTAAAAGAAATTCGCATTCGACCGAAAATAAGAGAGGGGCACTTGTCATTTTTTAATACCTTGGTCCGCGCTCCATACCACCACCAGAGCCTTCTTCTTCATGAGAATGATCAGACCCTTCTCCGCGACCCATCATAGGATCCCTTACTGGTCGACCTAGAGATTCGGAAGCGTGTTTTAGCGCTTCTTCATAATGTTTTTTTGCTTGCTCGGCATGCTTTAATACTTCCGTTCCATGCATTTTCAAATCGGAGCTAGCATCGGGCATTCCCATACTAAACTCAAAGTGCTTGGTCATTTCCTCTAAATGGAGATATCCCTCTTCTCCATGACCTAATCCAACGCTAGCATGTCCTGTCGATTGAGCCCAAACAGTATTTGTAGATGCGATGTTCAGAACAAACAAAATTCCAAAAAAAATTTTCTTTACTTGGTTTTTCATAACTCCCTCTAGTCGAGTAAACATTCAATTCAGAGCCTCGATCCCGCTTATAAATTTATTATATCGGTTTCTCATTTACGATTGTCAAATTTTATCAGACAAAAAAAAACCCCCCGGAAAAACGGGGGGCTTTTTTTAACAAAGCCTATACTTGCATTCTTAATACTTCTTGATAAGCTTCTACAATTTTATTCCTAACTTGCATCGTCATCCGAAAAGCAATATCGGCCTTACCGACAGCAAGCATTGTCTCATGGATATTTTGCGATTTCCCTGAGACTAACCCCTCAATAGCAGTATCCGCGTCAGTCTGAAGATCGTTTACTTTGCCTAAAGATTCAGCTAAAGTTTGAGAAAAGGTTTCCCCATCTTCGGTTTTAGCCGCTCCTTCTCCCGATCTTGCTTGAAAGCTAGGGCCAAGAATTGCTTTTAAGTTACTTTCTAAAGTTATATCACCCATAATATTACCCGGTTAATCTTCTATAAAATAAGGCTTTTAACTGTTGTTGTCAACCTGAATTATCTATTATGAAGCTGCAGTCTCAGTAATCGCGCTTCTCAAAGTCGAGCCCCGTTTTGCCATTATTTGAATTGTAGCGTTATACATAATCTGATTTTCAGATAATTTTATCATTTCTTTATCAATATTCACATTATTTCCATCTGATCTTGCCGCATCTTTTTCCTCGAAAATATCAGGCTCCAAAGACTTCAAAGATTTTTTAGAGGGGCCCATATGATTCTTATCGGTGGTTCTAACAGAAAGTTGATTCCCTAAATCAATTGCATCTTGTAATTGGTCTTTAAAGTTCAAATCCTTCGCTTTATAGCCTGGAGTATTCATATTTGTTATATTACTTGAAATCAACAGGTTACGTTCAGACTGAAAATCGAGATTCTTTTTTAGAACTAATGGAACTCTGTCTCCAAACAATAATTTATCTACTAACATATGTGATCTCCTTTCGAACCAATATAAAGCAAACTATATGCCAAAAGATAAAACCATAAACAGAAAAAACCATAACCATATATTTTAAAATGAGTTATAGATAATAATAAAAAACATAAACCTTGTTAATCACTAAAAACCCTTTTTCATATTTAAACTTCTAACTAAAAAGACAAGTTTTTGACGCTCTTTATAAAAAACCGCCAATTCCATGCTCCATCAATCTAAATTTCATACATGATATACTTATTTGAGTAACTTTTTAACATTCGTAAAACAAATGACCTCTGCCTTAGAAAAGTTAAGTAAAACCCTTGAAACCTTTGGAAAGGAAAATCTTTCCGATATATTGCATTATATCTCCACAGGTTTAAAAGATCTTCACAGCTGCTCGATGGCCCAAATTTACCTAGAAGATCTCTATGAGGGAATGCTAATTTGTCATTATGTAACCGACGAAAACCAGACCGAGGGAACCCCCACAACCCAATTTATTCCTCCTAAAAATTCGCTAATTTATAAAGCTTTTTACGAAAACAAAACTATCGTTTCATGGGATTTACCTAAAAGTACTTTGAAGGTATCAAGCCCCATTGGGGAAAAGTCAGGAATCAAATGCTCTGCAGTATTCCCGATAACCTACCAATTGCGTCCAGTCGGAGCATTTAGTTTAGATTGGATCGAGGAAAAAACTCACCTGACTTCTGGTCAAATTTCAGATATTGAGTCGTTTATCTCTGAAAATAGCCCAGTTCTAGAAAAAGCAAAAAATTTTCATCAGAAAATAGAATTTTCTAAGCATTTAGATCTTGCCCAAAAAAAAGAAGCCGCATTAATGATGGTTCGTTCTGCTGTGAAGTTAATAGACAAATTAACCTTGGCTTCAGTTTTGATTCCAGCATCTCCCAAGATCACTAATAATCAACAACCAAAAACTACCGACATGGTAGAAGTCTTGGCTGCCTATTCAAAGAACGAGGAAAGTACAGAGATATACAACACAAGAAATCAAATGAGCATCTTGAACGACGAAAATTTAATCAATCGCATTTTAAAATACGATTCAGAAAAAGGACTCGTTGCCTTAGACCAAGCACCTCCATCGCTTTTCATAGAAAATGTAATGGATGAAAAATTTATGAGAAAACCTATTGCTGAAAAAATTGATCTAGTTTCTCTCTACCAAATCCCGAAATTTCATAAAAAGACAGGACGATTTATTTGCGCAGTTAATTACTATACCGGTGATCTTCATCAGTTTAACTCTTTTGAAAAAAGACAATTAGAAGAGCATGCATCTATGTTAGAGAAGTTAATTCTGGACGAAGGTTTAGCTAGAATAGAAATTGAGGTTTTGAGCGAAATTGAGCAATTACTTTCAGATCAAGATAACTCCCTTCAATCTTTTCTAACAAAAATAATTGATAAAACTACTGAATTGTTAGGTGCTGCAGGTGGAACCATTTCTATCCTGAAAACAAATAATGGAACATCTTCGTTAGTTGTTGAAGACGAAAAAGGGAATGTCGCAGGAGCAAAATCTAAGGGCTGGAAAAAAAGCCGTATCCCTATTCTACCTGTAGGAGGTGAAGAGCTGCCTGAGGTCTCTAGATCTCTAACAGGTTTATGCGCGCACTTGGCAAGACCAATATTAATTCAAAATGTTAAGGATAACCTCGAAACTAAAGGTTTTTATAAAAGTCTTACCGAGAACATTCGGTCGGAAATTGCTATTCCGATTATCTCTGGGAATAGCGTGTTAGGGGTTATTAACCAAGACAGTTTTAGAAATCAAAAGTTTAGAAAAGAAGATAAAGACTTACTTCAAATTGTAGCTCGCCTCATTAGCCAAAAAGTTTATAGTCTCATGCAAATTGAAGACATCCGCGAGGAAATGAGCCAATTGACAAGAGATATTCAATATAGAGATCCTAAAGTTTCATCTTATTATTTTGGGAATGTCATTGGTCGAAGCGAAACGATTCATTCATTAGTCGGTCAAATAGACATCGTTGTTCAATCCATTTGCAATAGAATGTTGCAATGGGATGATAACGTACATCCTGAAACATTAATGGGATTACCATCATTGCTAATCACAGGGAGCACTGGCTCAGGCAAGGAATTTTTTTTCAACAACATATATTCACGTTTAGACGAAATATTTCGCCTTGAAAAAGGACAAAACTTTAAACTGCTGGTCAAAAAAACAAATATTGCTGCTTATACTGGAGAACTGACCTACAGTGAACTTTTTGGCCATAAAAAAGGTGCGTTTACAGGAGCTGAATTTAACCGATGCGGTATCCTTGAAGAAGCCTCAGGGGGCGTAGTTTTTATGGATGAAATTGGAGATATTGACTCAAAAACCCAAGTTCAACTACTACGTTTTTTAGATACTGGAGTCTTTACTCGTCTAGGAGAAAATGAATCTAAATATTCAAAAATATTCTTCGTTGCCGCGACGAATAAAAATCTTAGAGAAGAAATTAAAATGGGGCGGTTTCGCGAAGACTTATTTCACAGACTAAACGAGTTTAGTTTCCAAATTCCATCGTTAAACCAAAGAAAAGAAGACATCGAAGACTTAGCAATTCATTTCTTGGGTAAGCTTTTTCATACTCATTATAGAGATGTTGATAAAACACCAAAACCTATTTTAGACTCCGAAGCGATTAACTTTTTAAAGTCATACAATTATCGAGGAAACGTCCGAGAGCTGCGTAACATTTTATTACGAGCAATGTTATTTAGAAAAAACCATACCATTTCTAAAGAAGACGTTGCCATTGCGGCTGGCTTACATGCTATTTCTCCTTTCCCAGAAAAAAAACCCTCAACCGATTTGATAATAGATCGAATTCTTGGAAAAATAGAATCTGGAGAAAGCGATTTCTGGGAGGAAATCCACAAGCCCTTCAAAAGCAATCAAATGACGCGAAATATGGTTAAAGCAATAATAGAAAAAGCTAAACTGAGATTTAGCTCTAACCTACCAGGACTTGCCGTCAAAATGAAAGTTTGTCAAGATCCTGGCCTCACTTCCGAAAGACCCAAGTTTGTCAGTTTTAAAAACTTTCTTTATAAAACGGTAAAAATTACCGAAAACTAATTTTTTCAGGAGAAAAACAACTTATGCCTGAAGGCACAGAGATTGTTATTTTACTTTTTTTGATTGTATTATTATTCGTTCAATTGCTGAGGATTTCTAAACTTAAAAAATCCATTTCAACTGCAATCGCATCCATCCAGGACCTATCCTTTAAAATTGACGATGCAGAAAACTTTTTAAGCGAGCAACTAGGGCGAGTTCATTATGATTTTGCTAAGGGT
>CAWVUN010000139.1:0-5513 GCA_963932495.1 uncultured bacterium | reverse complement strand
CAGACATAAAGGGGGACCTTATAACCTTTCAAATAACTAGCCTAAAATAAAAAATATCATGATGAGTGTCAGATGTGCTTCGCGTATTGATTGACCAAAGCGACTAAATCAAGCGTAACTCGAATAAAAATTACAGGCTAACCTAAAAGGGTTAATTTGCCGTCATCCTGGAGGACCAACGGGACAAAGGATCTAGGTTTAACCTTCAACACTTGAATAGCAGTTCCTTAGAAGCAAGTCTGATCTAAGCTTATTGAAGGAAACCACGACCACCAACTTAAAAGTTCTAAATTTTAACTTATTTCCCTCCCTTTCTCAAATTGAAAGGTTTAAAAACAGGATAAAATAAATGAGCATCTGATGTTAGCGTTCAATAGCGAATTTGAAAAATATATCCCGGTCTTAAAAGAAGACTAATGAAGTTTGAGTTTAAAATAAAAGGTATTGAAGAGGGAATCCCTTGGCGTATTGGCAAGATGGAGTAGTTCACGCGACTATTTATAGCGTCAAAAATCAATTTACGGAAGTGCATGAAGGTAACGTAGCGGGTCCGGTGGTTCATACTTATATCTATGATTCAAACGTCAACAGATTAATTAAGCGGAATATCGACGACACGACGTTTCAGAGTTTTACTTAGGATCAGAAGAATCGAGTGACAGGAATGTCGATATCAGGAAAATCGTTTTATTTTAAATACGATCCAAGCGACTACCGGGTCAAGAACAAAGACGGCGGTTTTGCAACGCAGAACTATTGTTTAGAAGTGGAGCATCTCAAAGCGATTTACGATGACTCTTTTCAGTTGGAGGATCAATATTTTAGCGACGTGGTGGACGAAGTAGTGCATAGACTACATTACAATTCCGACGGTAATGAAACTGCCACATCATATCATCACGATCATTTACGTTCGGACACAGCAATGGTGGGATCGTTAGGTGGTACCCAATCGACTATGCAATAAGGACTCCTTGGCGAGTTGATCGCCAAAACCGATAATGACAACGGCAATCGCCTCAATTACAACTGACGCGAGTTGGACGAAAGTGGGTTATACTTATACCGAGCCCGCTATTACGATCCCGAGGTCAGACGCTTCCTCACCGAAGATCCGTTGGGTTTTATGGAACTAGACTTTCAAAATTTATATCAATAAAATTAACTAGATTCGATTAAATCCATAGGTTGCTTCGTGATTGAAAATCCATTTGTTCTTATTCGAATCATTTTTTTAGACATCGTTTTTCCCTTATTCTTTCTTATTATGGGTTTTTTTTTGATTTATGGAACTCTTAAAGAATGGCCAGCGGTTTCTGATCCAGCTGACGGTTCTAATTTTATTTATGGACAGTCCTTCATCCGTAGGCATTTTGGAAAGGATTTTTTAAGATTTTGGAACTGCCTTATAGGTTTTATATTTATGAGCTATGGCGCAGGGCTTGCTGAAAACCTATTCCATCAAATATATAAGTAATAAAACAACTTCCCCCTCTCACACCAATTTCTTGCTTATCTTCTGATTAGTTAGTTCCCTACATTCATGGTTTGATATGTTGTAGAATTAGTTTGTTTTTAATAAAGGACTACTTTATTTAGAAAAGGATACAAGTTCATGAGTCAATCGCTAGTTGTTGGCGCACAGTCGTTTTATTTTTCTCAATTTATCGATGAAGGAATTGATGCTGCTCTCGAAAATATGGTTGAGAAAGGGGGCGTTAATACTTTGTTATTGGCTTCTCATATTGATTTTCAGTCCACTAAAACCTGGGGACCTTTACCTAACTCTTCTGCGGAAAATTATGACTGTGATGGATTTAATTGCGATCCTTGCCCAGAGTTTTACGAAACAACTCAGATTAAACCTATTAAAACTAAAATACCCATCCTTCAAGATAGAGATTTATTTCGTGAAATAACGGATGCTTCTAAAAAGTTTTCTATCAAAGTGTATGGATTAATTCTACATCGGTTTCCAGATGTTGATCGTTACCCTACATTAAATATGAAAACGGTAAACGGGCAAAGCGTTCCGAAAACCTTATGTCACAATCAACCGGACGTGATTCATTTTTACGACAGCTTGATTGACCATTTGGATGCTAAATATGATCTTGATGGGTTTTGTTTTGCTTTATTGGATCATTACTCTTTGTTTGGATTTCAATCTCTGACTGATGAATTAGCGGATACTTTGGGAATACCTATTTTTTCAAATCCTGAAATGGGTTTGAGTTGTTTTTGTTATGTTTGTGTTTCTGAAGCTAAAGATAATGGCATCGATGTGAATAGGGTGAAAAAAGGTTTGCTCAAAGGAATTGAATTGGGTTTCATTCCACATAAGGTTGAGAAGATAAAAACAGCAGACGAAGCAATTCGATTTCTTTTATCGGTGCCTGAATATTTAGAATGGCTTCAATTTAGATCTTCTATCATGACGCGGTTGCATAAAAGGCTGTATGAGCGGATAAAATCAAAAGAACGCGACTACCAGGTTGGTTTGGATATTTATGGAGCTAAAGATGATTGGAAATATCAGACTCAGTTTGGCGAACTTTCTAAATATTGCGATTGGATTAAACCGATGTTTTATTCTTGTACATACGACGAGCCTTTGAGTCCTGAAGAAATAGGCGTAGGCGTTAAATTAGCGAAAGAATTATCTGGCAAGCCCATATATCCGGGGATTAATTGTCTTCGTACTGAGTCGGAAGAAAAAATACGTAAAGGAGTTGAGTGTGCGTTGAAGAATGGCGCTGAAGGAGCTGTTCTTTCCTGGGATTATTGTTTGACTCCTTATAAAAACATGTTGGCGGCTAAAAACGAACTGTTCAAAGCGTGAATAAAATAATATAAAATGAAAAATTTACCAGTCGCTCTAGTAACCCTGACTTTTTTATTTGCGTTGATTTTTTGGTCAAAGCCTTCCAATGATATAGACAAATCAAAGTTTCAAGTGGCGGTCCTCATTCCTGGCACGGTTGAATTTTTTGCAGTACAAAAAAAAGGTTTAAATGAAGCGGCAGCTCAATATGGTTTGAATTTGATATATGCCGATGCGGAATGGGAACCAGCAAAACAATTAGCCCAAGTCGAAAACTTCATCGCAAGCAAAGTAGACCTCATTCTTTTATGCTCGGTAGATAACCTGGCATTACAACGAGCCGTTCCATTAACCAAAAGTGCTGGAATTCCTTTGATGACTTTTTCTAATACGATTGGTGAGGATCGGCACGGAGCGTATGAAGGCGTTGTTGCTCATATTGGAAGAGACGAAGTCAAAAGCGGCGTGATGTTGGCGGAGATGATGGAAAGTCATTTTGAAAACGAGCCCTTAAAAATTGCGTTAGTTCAAGGGGCGCCGGGAACTTCTGCTCAGAGAATGCGGGAGCAAGGCTTTATGTCGGTTTTACATAAACATAAAAATTGGGAAATCGTTTTCAATCATTTTGTCCCAGGGTGGACAAAAGAAGGAGCTCTGAATGGCGTTCAAGATTTTCTACAGACAGGTAAAGAAGTGGATGTTATTGCCGCTCAATGGTGGACGGGAGCGATTGCAGCTGTAATGGCGCTAAAAGAAAAACAAACGATGAGTGTTAAGGTTGTAGGTCTTGAGTTTTCTAAAGAATTAGTTCCTTACTTAAAGTCGGGAGAGGTCGCCACATCTACTTACTTTTCGATACAAGAGGAGGGTTTTAAGGCAGTTGAAACGGCTGGACTTTTCCTTAATAAAAGAGAGATACCTAAGTTTGTTGAAATTATTTCAATACCGGTGAGTAAGGAAAATGTTCACAACTTTAAAGCGGAATTGTAGAATGGCAGAAAACCTTCATAACCCAAATATCCTAGAGATAAGAAGTGTTTCAAAATCTTTTGCTAGAGTTGAAGTTTTGAGAGAAGTCAATCTAGATATAGGGTATGGGGAAACTTTGGCTATATTGGGGGAAAATGGAGCGGGAAAATCTACTTTAGTTAAAACTATCCTAGGTATCGAAATACCGGACTCTGGTGATGTGTGGTTTGATGGTTCGCTGAAAAATTACTCTTCTCCAATGAAAGCTTATCATGATGGCATATCGGCTATGTTTCAGGAGACAAGCCTAGTTCCTCAACTGACAGTTTTGCAAAATGTATTTTTGGGCTCTGAAATATTAAAACCTTTTGGAGTGTTAGATGAAAAAAGCATGATTGTTTGTTTTGAATCAACATGCCTTGAAATGGATATTCAACTGTCTCCGGATACGCTTGTTGGTGAATTGAGCGTTGGTAAACAAAAGCTTGTTGAAATTATCAAGGCTTTAACGAAGAAGTCGCGCTTTATAATCATGGATGAGCCTACGGACTCTTTATCGCCAACCGATACTGAACGATTACTTAATATAATTGAATGCTTAAAATTACAAAACGTGAGCGTTCTTTATATATCGCATAAATTAGAAGACGTTTTTAAAATTGCCGATCGAATTATTGTTTTAAGAGATGGGAAGAATGTTTTTACTTCTCAGATATCTAATACCACAATGACTGAGGCGATTACTAAGATGGTTGGCGAGCCCATTGAATCGACAGTTTTAAAAAAGGACATCAGTAAAAGTGAGTCTCCTATTTTGAAACTTTCAGGAATTGAAGTAGGCAAGACTCTAGATAATATTTCATTTGAAATATATCCTGGCGAGGTGGTTGGTTTAACTGGCCTGCTAGGGGCGGGAAAATCAGAATTAGCAAAAATCATATTTGGTTTATCTCATTTTGACAATGGAGAATTGCTTTTTAACGGTGTTATATATAAGCCAGAGTGTCCTAGAGATGCGATTGACGCGGGAATTTATCTGATCCCGGAAGATAGGAAAAATCAAGGACTTTACCTTGATTTTGAGATTTATAAAAACATTACGATCACTAACTTGTCCAAGTTTTTGAATGTTATTGGGTTGAGGAAAGATAAAGAAATACAAGTATCTGAAAACTTATTAAATGATATGAGTTTTCGAGGTGGATCTCCATCTTCACGAACTAGAAACCTTAGTGGCGGAAATCAACAAAAAGTAGTGGTTTCAAAATGGCTTCACGAAAAACCCAAATTGCTAATTCTCGACGAACCCACTAAAGGAATCGATGTTAAAGCAAGACAAGAAATTATTCATATTGTTAGAGGTTTAGCGGCAGAGCTGAGTTGTGGAGTTCTTTATCTAACTTCGGATTTTAATGAAGTTCGCCAATCAGCCGACCGAGTATTACTACTTCATCATGGGTGCTTAGTTGGCGAAGTGGAATCAACTGAGAGTGTCGAAAAAATGATGCAAATAATTTTTAATAAAGAACAGTCTAAGCCGAACTCCCGGGTATGAATCATCCCGACCAAGGTGGAGGGATCTCGTCTTTTATATGGATTAATTTTCCAGTGGTTTATAAATAAAATGAACTCTAAGTTTAAAGGCATCTTAAACGATCTCCTAGAAAAACACCTGATATTAACGATATTCATTGTGTTTTGTGGAGGACTGTCCTTCATG
>CAWVUN010000138.1:0-5569 GCA_963932495.1 uncultured bacterium | reverse complement strand
TTCGCGATGAACTTGCGAGAATTGTTATCAGGATTCGGAATTGGAGTGCAACCTTATCTTCTTGAGTTAGCACTCCCCGTTGGAATTTCTTTTTATACTTTCCAAACCATAAGCTATACGATTGATGTATATCGAGGGGAATTGAAAGCGGAAAGAAATTTTTTTGATTTTGCGCTTTACGTTTCCTTTTTCCCTCAGCTTGTTGCTGGACCAATCGAAAGAGGGGTCCGACTATTACCGCAGTTAAGAGTGCCTCGTATATTAGATGCTGTGAAAATTTATCATGGAGTTTACCTTTTCTTATGGGGTATCTTTTTGAAGGTTTTTATCGCCGATAATTTGTCTGGAATGGTTGACCCTGTTTACAGCTCAGAGGGCCCCTATAATGGCGCGGAAGTGTTGCTCGCCACCTACGCCTTTAGTTTTCAAATCTATTGTGATTTTGCAGGTTACTCCTTTATGGCGATTGGCCTCGGACTGATGATGGGTATTGAATTGATAGAAAATTTCCGGCGACCTTTTTTTTCAAAGAATATTGCAGAGTTTTGGCGCCGGTGGCATATTTCGTTATCGAATTGGTTTCGAGATTATGTGTTTTTCCCGTTTTATTTCTATTTGAGAAATGGGAAGAGTTTTAAGAAAATTCCTATTCGAATTCGGCACGCCCTGGCTTTTTTAATTTCTCTTTTATCGAGTGTTTATTTATTGGGATTATGGCATGGGGCAGGTTGGAATTTTGGGTACTTTGGGCTTTATCATGGAGTCATGATTGCAACTTATTATATTGTTCGGCGATATTGGGATAAGATGAACTCTTACCTTCAAATATTTTTGACCTTCCAACTGGCTTGTATTGGATTCATGATTTTTAGAACTTCGTCCTTAGACCAGTTTTTTGAAATGTTTCACAGTGTCTGGTTTAACTTTAAAATCGTGCCTGATATGAATTACCTGGATCAGGTTCTAAAGTTTAGCTCTTTTATTATTATTCTAGTATCGATTCAAGTTTTTCAGGATCTAAAAGATGACACGCTCGCTATGATTCGTCTGCCTTTGATTCCTAGATATTTTTTTGTTTCTATGCTGATAATTTTGACAGTTTATTGCGGGAAGTTTGAAGGGAAACCTTTTATTTATTTCCAGTTTTAGTGTGTCGGTAAGTTATCTAAAGCTGTTTCTAGAGGCTTTTAATCAGTCTCGCCTTTCTTAGTGTCCTTTCTTGAGCCTTTGCGAAGGTGCTTAGAAGTATTGTCTTGTGGGTTGCGGTTCAATAATTTTTTGTGAATAGGTACCGGCTTTAATGTTTTAACTTTTCTATGGTTGCGTCGTCGGGTAGGTTAATGGTCAACTGAGTTGATGGAATTGTGAAGCCATTTGCGTTACAAATCTGAACCAACACTTTGTTTATCTCTCGTTTAAATTGCTAATATTCTCCCGCCAGCCTGCCGTTGATTCTCACAATAATTATAAGGTTTAGCCAACTCGGTGAAATTTGACTAAAGGTCACTTCTATATCTCGAAAGTCGGGTGGCCCGCTTTCCAAACGATTTTTAAAATATTTCTTCATCTCATCTTCAAATAATTGAGGGCTTTCGTCTGAAATCTTTGACTGCGTATCGTGCCCCAATCCAAACTCAACAGTTATAATGAACCCGGTCGATAGGTTGAGCGGTCTCAAATTTAGAAAATCAAGAGTCGGATAAGATTTTTGAGAACCTTCGCTGATCACCACCACTTGCTCCATCGTTTGCGACTGAACCATTCTATATTTGTCATCGGATAAGAATACCCAATTACCTTTTCTGGTTGGAAACCAGGGTTCGCTGCTCATGACAGGTCGTGAATACTCTTCGATCAAGTAAGCTACTGGGACCGATAGGGTTCCGTTTTCTAAGTGGGTGTTTTCTAGAGTGGTGTACATGCCAATTTCTTTTACCAACCATGGAATTCCATTCCAAAGGATTCTTTCTCCTTCTTTAACGGGCCCTAAATTCATCACCATTTTTAGTTCGTGAAAAAACTTGGGGATGATTTGCCTGGATGTCCAAAAGACAGCCAGCAAGACCAGAGAAGCAACGCTTAAGATAAGCGAATCGTTGCGTAAGTATAAAACTAGTAAGCTGGAAAATATACATGCGGCCATGGTGAGAAAACCATAGGCAGTTTTAATTACTTTCTTTAATGGTGTGCATTTTTCTAATATTTTTCCTATTCTATTGAGTAGCTATCAGACTCCGATAAATGCTCCGAACGCAAATAAAATATTTTTCCCGCGAACGCTGAAAAAATGCTTAAAAAATTCGGAAGTTATATCGACAAGAGTTTTTTGATCTCCTTCTAATAAAATGAGCTCATGTCGAACGGTTTCTAATTCCAATTGCAAAATTTTAGTGTTGTATTTTATTTTTAAGTTATTCAATCGAGATCGATATTCTTCGAGTTCTTCAGAGTTTAATTGAGCCAATTGATCTGGAACTTGATCCATATTATCGATTGTTTTGTTGGCTTGTTTTGAAATGGCGATTTTTCTTTCCAGCCCTCTTATGGATTCTTGCAGTTCATCTATCTTTCTCGGTTTTTCAGAAAGCCTGTGCATTAAATTGATCAGAGGTTTGGTCGACCTTACAGTTTGATTAACTAACTGTCTCCCGATCTATTTTGTGACGATACATCCTTGTTCGATAATTGCGTCGCGCGAACTTCGAAGTTATTGTTTAAATGGTCTCGTTCGATTTGGATTTTGGGCGATTCGTTCTAGAGTTTCTTTTGTGGGAATGCTTTTATTTAGTTGGTTGAGGACTTTTTAAATTGCCGAAATTTTTTCCAGAGTTTGAAACAATCCGTCTTGGTCGATTTCTTTTTTTCTAGAAGCAAGTTCTTCCATTGCATTATAAAAAGTAGTTTCTTGTGCTGCGGCGGGGCCTATTAAAACAAGGAAAAGAAATATAAGGAGGTAGTAGTGAAAGTGACGACTTAGTTGGAACTTTTTTGAGAAAAAATGTGTCATATCACTAAGCCCCAACGAAGTTTTTGAACTCAAAACCGCCAAACGAGAACCCTTTTATTAGAGGGCTGCCGTTGGTAGGATTGAAAAACGAGTTTGTATTATCTTTTTATTGAGCTTGCTTTGACGTTTGTATTAATAGGTTATAGACAACGAACCCCAAAACCGCGACTCCAGATAGAAAGAAACTCGCTCCAGATACCTGTGCGATAAGTCCCACAGCTTCTTTTGCCACGCCAGTAGATCCCATACTCGGAGCGAGAGCGCCAGCCATTAACCAAAATATTCCATAGCCTAAACTTCCGAAACCGCTCAAAATAGAAACACCCATCTGAATTTTAGGGGCAAGTTTCAACCCAGCGACTATAAAAGCAAATACAATGGTGATGACTCCCATCGTTTGAGAATGAAAATGAGCGCGTTTGAAATAGACCCAGGATTTCTTTGAGACTTTATCGGCTTTAGCTTGATCGCCTTTGTATTTTGTTTCCAAAACGCTAGCCGCTTCGTTTTTTAAATAATCTTTTAGTGAGTGCTCACAACATCCAAAAGACAATCCTAGCGAGCCACCAAAAAGAATAGCGATCATGGCAAGGATAATTCCGTATTTGATGTGAGAAAAATCAATATTCATTGGTTCTCCTGTGAAAAAATAAAATAATTCCTATAATAAGCGCTAACTGATCATTTGCCAAAGAAAGATAAAAATAGGTTAGTTTCTCGATTTCTATTTCAGATAACTGTTTATTATATTTTATTTCTTCTAAGTTAAAACGTTGATTTTTAATTTTTATGCCAAATGAACTAATTTTTACTGTAGACGACGATCCTCAAATACGCCGCCTCCTAAAATTTGGTTGCAAGAGAGAGGATATGAAGTCTTAGATTTTGAAAGAGGCGAGGATTGCCTCAAAGATTTGGATAAAGATCCTGCCGCGGTTGTTTTAGATTTGATGAGGCCTGGTATTGGCGGATTGGAGAGGCTGGAAAGAATTCAAAAAGCAGATCAAGATATTCCCGCTGTTATGGCTACTAGTATCGATAATGTAGAAACGGCAGTGAAGGCGATAAAGATGGGCACTTACGATTATATCGTGAAACCCTTTGACGAAAATCGCTTACTCACTAGGTTAGAGAAAGCGATTGAACAATATTGTCTTAAAAGAAAAGTCCATCGGTTAGAAGAGGAACTCCGCCAAAGTGCAAATCCATAAGGTATCGTCGGCAAAAGTAAAGTTCTGGGAGGATTGTTAGCCAAAACGCATAAAGTTGAAAACAGTAAAGCCAGGGTTTTGATTCTAGGTGAAAGGTGAACTGGTAAAGATCTATTAGCTCGGGCGATTCATGATGGCAGTCCTTATTCGAAAGGATTGCTTGTGGATATCAATTACGGAGAGATTCCAGTAACTTTACAAGAAAGCGAACTGTTTGGCCATAAGAAGGGCGCATTCACTGGCGCGACAGAGTCTCGTATTGGAAAACTAGAATTGGCCAATGGAGGAAAGCTTTTTCTGGACGAAGTTGCGGAAATGAACTTGGAAACGCAAACCAAGTTTCTACGTTTTCTTCAGGAAAGAAAATTTTAACGGGTAGGGGATAATCAAAAAATTCAGATCGATATCCGAGTTTTTGCGGCGGCGAATAAAAACTTGAAAGTGGAAGTGGATCAAGGGCGGTTTCGTGAAGACCTTTATTATAGATTAGCCATTTTCCCTTTAGAAATTCTCCCTTTGCGAGAGGATTCCGACGACATTCCTTTACTTTGCTTAAATATTTTGGAAAAACATAAAGAAGAGTTGAACAAAGATATATCAGCGTTCACTTCAGGCACTATGGCGGCCTTTAAAAGTTATCGATGGCCAGGAAATATCCGGCAATTAGAAAACGCTATCTATCAGGCGATGATCATCAACGAAGCTGGTGTGATTGATCTGGATTGTTTGCCTGAAGAAGTTTTTCAGGAAGCCCCGCCCGTAATTGTTGCACCGCAATCTAGTTCTAATCATGAAGGGAATCAGAATAACGTTCGTGAGTCTCCTGCGAGGAAAGAAACTTCTTCCTTAATCGTTACCTACGAAACAGTTCTTAAACAGACGTTGAGAAGCGCGCTTGCCACCAAAAGTAACGTGATCCAAGCCGCTAGAGAGTTAGGTTTGGGTAAGAGCACTGTCTACCGTATGCTCAAGAAATATAACCTTCAATAAAAATTAAAAAATTGTCACTGTGAGCGATAGGTTCGCTTCTTACATAACTTTTTCAGGCGAAGTGATTTTTTTATCCTCGATAAAATAGGGACTATAAAGTTATAAAGGAGGAAATACTTGAAAAAATAGGATCCATTGTATTTAGTGACAGCGCAATTAAAACTTGGTTGGCATGAAAAATATTTATTTTGTAAACAAACTTTACAGTGCTTCTGCGTTTTCGATAAAGTGTTAATTATTATATCGGTTAAATCTTGAAATTTTAATTTAAGTGGGAGTACAATTCATCTCCCTTGACATATTTTGGAATTGGGAATTAATGCCTACTTTTAAAGAATTTAAAAGAATTTTATCATCTTAT
>CAWVUN010000137.1:0-5614 GCA_963932495.1 uncultured bacterium | reverse complement strand
CGAAAAAAAAGAAAACATTACTATTATTGAAACTGAAATAGGAAAGATTTTGATTGGTGGATCGGGGGATAATATTTATAAGGAAGACTACCCAATTATCATAGATCTTGGGGGAAACGATCGATATCTAAATAGAGCTGGAGGAAATAGCCTGGGTATCCCTTTTTCTATCGTAATCGATTTTTCTGGCGACGACGTATATATTTCTGAAGAGAATTGGAGTCAAGGGGCAGGTTTGTTGGGTGGAGGTTTTTTAATCGATTTAGATGGGGACGATGTTTATTCAGCTCCTCATTTTTCACAAGGAGCAGGGTTTTGGGGAATTGGCATTTTAACTGACCTAGATGGTTCGGATATATATAGAAGCGAAAGCCTGAGCCAAGGGGCTGCATCGTTTGGGATTGGATTATTGATGGAAAGTAAAGGGGAAGATCGTTATGTGTCTGCCCAATTTGCTCAAGGATTTGGATTTGTGAAAGGTTTTGGAGCCATTGTTGAAAGTGCTGGAGCGGATCACTATTTTGCCGGAGGAGTTTATTCCGATTTTCGCGATCCAGAAAAATCTTACGTATCTTTTTCCCAAGGATTTGGTTTTGGAGCGAGACCGGGTAATTTTTTTGTGGGGGCTTCAGGAGGTATTGGCGTTTTAGCTGACGCTTCTGGAAATGATGTTTATGTGGGAGATTATTTTTCTCAGGGCTCAAGTTATTGGTTTGCTTTAGGAATACTTGCGGATGGTAAGGGACACGATAAATATATTGCGGGTAGGTATTCGCAAGGAGCTGGAATTCATCTATCGCATGGAATATTGATGGACTCGGGGGGAGACGATAATTACCTTGCGTATTTGGGCGTTTCCCAAGGGTGTGGTCATGATTATGGTGTAGGAATGTTATTAGATAACGGTGGAAATGATCAATATATTGGTGGTGTGATTTCCCAGGGGGCCGGCAATGACAATGGGTTGGGAATTTTAAACGATAATGGTGGCGACGATTATTACCATATAAAAAATTTTGGTCAAGGAAGAGGGAATTTGAACAAAGCTACTAACAAAGGAAGCTTTGGAATTCACTTTGATACGGGAGGAGGTTCAGATTTTTATTCTCCTGGAAATAAAAACGAGCACTTGATTTTTAAAACGGAATGGGGCATTTTTGCCGACACCAATTAATTCTTGTTGAAATGCAGCTTTGCTAAAGATATTGGTAAGTATTTAGTGAAATTAGATTGAAAATTTTTTCTGGAGGTTACAGGAATTGAAGAACTCTTCCAAGATTAAGATCAAATTTGGAAATTTGATTGACATGATGGGAACAGAATTTAAGGACGGTGAATTAATCGTTGAGAATGGTTCTATTATGTCGGTTGGATCTGCAGGTAGCGATTTTTTTGATGGCGAAGTTTTGGATTTGACTGGATATCTTGTTATGCCTGGTTTTATAAATGCTCACTGTCATTTATCTTTGTCCGCCCTTTTTAATAAGGTGGATAAGATCGAAATTTTTTCTGATTGGGTTTTAGCCTTACTTGAACAAGATGAAGCGATGAACGATGGTCAAAGAATTAAGGCTATTCATCAAGAGGCGAATTCGTTAGTAGATTCGGGAGTAACAACATTAGCTGATTATTTGGGGCGTCCAAACTTACTTGATGAATATGAGAAATTACCGTTTCGGCAAATCGTTTTTTTAGAAGCGATTGGTTTTCAAAAATCAAAAGCTGAAACAATAATTGAAAACCTTCGGGCTATTTTTAAAGCTAACAAATCAAACTCCTTATTAAAGTTAGGGTTAGCTCCCCATGCGCCTTATTCTGTTTCGCCAGAGCTATTTCACGAGCTTAGAGATTTAGCAGATGAAATGAATTGTCCTATTTCCAGTCATATAGCTGAATTAGAGGAAGAGGATTTGTTTTTGAAAGATGGAACAGGGAGTTTACGTGAGTTGTTAGACAAGCGAGAAGCTTACGATGCGGATTGGGAGCCTCCTGGAATTTCTGCTTTGCAATATTTGGAAGACTTAGATGTGCTGGATTCTATGATTGGCGTTCATTTGAATCATATCGGAAGAGATAAAAGCATTCTTGTCGGCAACTTTATGACTGCGGTTTTTTGTCCCGGAAGCACAAAGTGGTTTAACCGCTCCAAATACTTGGATATAAAAAGTTTTTTAAATGGGAGTATTGCCGTCGGCTTGGGAACCGATTCGTTGGCTAGTAACGAGTCGTTCAATTTCTTTAGAGAATTAAGGTTAACCGAGGAAATGCAGCCAGGTTTGTCTCGACAAGAAATTTTAGAGGTTGCGACTCGCCGTGGAGCAGACGCTCTAGGTTTAAAAACGGGTGTTTTGGGTCGTGGAATGCCAGCCGATATTATTGCAATGAAAATCAATGGTCAATTAAATTCCCCATACGATATTCCTTTTGAACCTGACCGCAATAAAGTAGATTTTTCCATGATTAATGGAAAAATAGTTGTGGAAAAAAGATGAACCAAACTCCTGGTTTTTAAATCGGGGGAACCCATAGCGGTTTTGGAAAATCAAGCCTTATTTCTGGGGCTTTTCGGTTACTTAATCGTAAAAAAATGAAAGTTCAACCTTTTAAAGTTGGGCCGGATTATATTGAAGAAAATTTAAATATCCAAGAAATCTTAGAAACCATATCATGTAAAACGGAACAACCAGTAGAAAAAAATCTAGATATGGGAAAGTTTCCAAGCAAGGGTTTACGGTTGCTGTTGTTAGGGGCTCTGCGTTCCAATTTGTATATGCAGATATAATAGATATGTTTGAATATTTGGGAGGCGTCGTTAAGTTTTTTTCGCCACTTGAGGATGCTGTCGTTCCTTCTGGTACTGATTGGATTTATTTGCCTGGAGTTTATCCGGAATTATTTGGCGAGCAGCTATCAAAAAATGAGCATCTGCTAACAGAAATTAGAAATTATTCTTAGTCTGGGATACCCATTGTTGCAGAATGTGTGAGGGGCTCATGTATTTGGGAAAAGCTGTTATCGATGGAGCTAGAAAGTCGTGGCCTATGGCAGGTGTTTTAGATTTTTATACTTCGTTTAAAAAACCTAGAATGACTTTTGGCGATCAGAGTATTTCTTTAGATAATTTAGTTGAGAATTCTTTAGAAGTTCGAGGAAACGAATTTCACTTTTCTCAATATTCTGAATTAAAGGAGATTCCTGTTTGCGATACTTTTGATAGTCAATCTTTTTTTGCCAAAGATTATATCGTAAAAAAATGTCTTTGCTTTCTATTGTCATTTTTTCTGGCCGTCGGCTCCCAAATGGTTGAACCATATAATTAACAAAGCAAAAAACTAAGAACTCGAACTATCTACAAGCTTTAGACTTATTGAGACTCTTGTTTTTTCCATTCAATTGCTAGTTCTCTAACATAGAGATCTAAATATTTTGGAGATGCTGCTGATAGGTGAGGCTGAATCAAAACGTTTTCCATATCCCACAGTGGAGAATTGTAGGATAAAGGCTCTTGTTCAAAAACATCCAAATAGGCTCCTGCTATGTTTTTGGATCGAAGGGCAGCTATTAAATCAGTTTCTTGGTAAACATTCCCTCTACCAATGTTGTAAACAAAACTCCTTTTGGGTAAATGTTGAAAATGATCCTTAGAGAAAACCCCATTGGTTTCTTGTCCTCCGGGAAGTGCAAAAATTAAATGATCGGTGTTTTGTAAAACAGTTTTCATCTGGTCTGGAGTAACGATTTTGTCTAAATTGTCAAAATAGTCAGGCTCTTTAATTAGATTTCGTCTAACACCCGCGATAGAGCATCTAAATGGTTTTAACTGTTTACCGATTTCTACCCCAATGTTTCCAAAACCCAGAATGGTAACTTTGGCAGCCATCAAAGAAGAAATTTTTTGCGAGATCTTCACTCTTGCCCATTTTTGTTGATGTTGCATTTTTTTAGACACTTCAAAAGCTTTGCAGAAGTAAAGCATAGCCCCAACAACACTTTCCGCAATCATAGAGCCGTGAAAACTTCCAAAAGATACCTGTGATGAGTCTTTTGCCTCAACTTCAATCCAGTCTTTTCCAGCCGCAGGCGTAGCAATTAACTTTAATCTTTTGGATAAGTTCAGCCACTTTTTTTTAAAAAACCAGACAATCACCGTATCAGCTCCTGGAAGTCTGTCTAAAAACTCTTTTGAATTCAGGCAGTTAGTGAACTCTGAGTCAGGAAAATTGTTTTTTAAATACTCAAGATGACGATTTTTGAAGTTCCAAGCGTCCACTTCTGGATGAGTTAGATAAATAAGTATTTTGGAATGCATGGCTGATACCCATTGTGTGTACAAAATCACACATGAATTAACTATTTTTGTAACCTTTGTAAAAAAATAAAATGTCACAAGTTAAAATTTTCTTTAAAAATGGTAGCTTAAAAGATTTATTAAGTTTTGGCCCGTCCATTGCTATGTAGTGGGTGTAACCTTAAATATTGGAGATTTTGCAATGACCCGATGGGATTTAGCTACACAATTATCTTATAAACTAGGAATTACTAAAGAAGAAGAGGATAATTGCTTGGCCGCGTTTATGAGTGCGATAAAAAAAGGTTTAGACGAAGATGGTAAGGTCGTAATGCGAGGCTTTGGTTCTTTTAGAATGAAAGAGTACGAAAGCCGAATGGGAAAAAGACCTAACTCTTCTGAACATATTTATATACCAAAACGAACCAAAGCTGTTTTTAGTCCTGGTAAGGAACTGAGAGAAATCGTCAACCAAGTTGAGGAAGAATCTCCAATGGCTTCAGCGGACTATAGCCCACCTAACGTTTTCGCAGCAGGGGTTTAAAAGTAAATTGACCTAAATCTACAATTTTTATATGGTATACTCCACAGTAATTTTACTTTTTTGGTTAAGTTTATTTAATAAGGGGCCAATATGAGCGATTCCAACGTTTGTAGCCATTGTGGCGGCAATAGTTTGTTGAAGGGCGATATTGGATTGCGGACAAGTCGTGATATGGAGTTGATCATGGTAGTTCGTAAAGATCATGGCGTCGAAAAAAAGATTCCCTTACAGCCAAGCGTTTGTGGGAAATGTGGCTTTGTAGATTTGTTCGTACAAAATCCTGAAAAACTACGGATAACTACTAAGGATAAACCAATAAATCCCGATTATAAGCACCGACCACTTTTAGAATACGACTTCTAATTTTATATAAGATTCTTTTGGTTTTTTGGATTTCGAGAAAAGCCTTATTCCTTGCCTTCCTTATTATTTCCGGTTAAATTAGATTGAAAAGCCGATGTCTTTTTCCTAATCGGATTCGAGGAGGAATTTCGCGTGGATTTCCGAATACCGGATCGTTATCATTTTTTGCTTTTAAAGCTTCACTCCCTTACCGGAATTGTCCCGGTTGGATTATTTTTAGTCGGCCACCTTGCCTTAAATTCTCTCCGAACGGTTGGGGCTACTCAATATCAAATTGGAATTGATTTAATCAATAATTTCCCATTTCTATTATTGATTGAGATATTTGGAATTTATGTTCCATTACTATTTCATTCTTTGGTGGGGTTTTATCTTATCTATTTTTCTCAGCCAAATTTGAAGGTCTATAGATACCCTCG
>CAWVUN010000136.1:0-5618 GCA_963932495.1 uncultured bacterium | reverse complement strand
GAGGGACGCCGACTCCACTTACTATTCGAGTCGTGCATATTGATCCAGGACCAATTCCTACTTTAACTGCGTCGGCTCCAGCATCGATTAAGGCTTGAGTGCCTTCTGCGGTTGCCACGTTTCCTCCGATAACTGGTAAGTCTGGGAAATTACTTTTTATTTCTCTAATGGACGATAGTATCTTTTCAGAATGACCATGGGCGCTGTCTACAACCAAAACGTCAAGTCCTACGTTAATGAAACTTTGAACAGCTTCTAAAAAGTCTTTAGCTACCCCTATTGCGGCACCGACTAAAAGATGCCCATCAGAATCTTTTGCGGCTTTGGGGTATTTCCCCATTTGTTCAATATCTTTAATAGTGATAAGGCCTTTCAAGTTACCTTTTTGGTCTACAATAGGTAATTTTTCAATTCTATTCTCATGAAGCTTTTTCCTGGATTCTTCAATGGGAGCACCTTCAAGGGCGGTGACTAAATTCTCTTTTGTCATCAGTTCTGATATGGGACGATCGTGATTTGTTTCTACTCTGAGATCACGATTCGTCAAGATCCCAACTAATATTTCGTTTTTAGTAATAGGAATTCCCGTAATTTGGTATTTTCCCATTATTTTTAAAGCTTCGTTTATTGTTTGGTCGGGATTCAAAGTAATCGGGTCGGGAATAATTACGCTTACCGCTCTTTTTACCTTTTCAATTTGTTTTTTTTGTTTAGAAAAGGGCATATTGCGATGGATTATCCCTATGCCTCCTTCTTGTGCTAGAGCTATTGCCATTGTCGCTTCAGTAACCGTATCCATTGGAGAACTGATTAGAGGGCATTTAAGCTTGATGTTTGTGGTCAACTGAGTGGAGATATCCACATCTGCTGGCAACACTTTAGAATAACCTGGAAGTAGCAGTACGTCGTCAAAAGTAAGATAAGTAGGAATTTCCTGGGCTAGCATAAGAGGCAAAGGTAAGACGAAGTGAATAATTAACATTTATTTATAGAAGCTCGAGCATTTTAACATGTCCTTGATAATTCCGTTTCAAAAAATTTAGTTGGAATGAAGAGAAAAAACGATTATGAAAATCAAACTAATTATAGGTAAAAACCTTAGGGGGGATGGGGTAAAAGAAATTGTTAGGGTAATAATGAAACAGGTGGAATAAAAGGAGTAAGAGACCTTTGTTTGAGGTTGGAGGAGATCTAAATAATTAAGTCATAATGAGTAGGAGTAGGTTTAAAGCTAGAAAACCGGCGTTTTTTTAAGAGAAATTAGAAGTAATGAGAAGGATTAGTTAGTTATTTCATAATAAAGTTAAGAACTATTTTCATCTTGTCATAATTTTTTTTAGAGCTATGGGTTTCTTAAAGAATAAGCTTAAAATGAGGTAGTTCTGGTTAAGGAAGTTTAAGTTAAAATGAAAAAAATTGGAACTTAGCTAAATTGCATTAAATGAGTATTTTTTGCTTGCTATGATAATTAGATAGATTGTTTTTGATCCTTTTGTGATTAAAAATATTCAATGTCTATTTCTACTTATAATCTTAGATATTTTTTGGATTGGTGTAATTGGTAATGAAAAAAATTATAGCTTTTGTTTTTGTTAAAGTTCTTGTTTTTATATCTGTTTCGGGAGTTTTTGCGAGTCCTTTATTTCCGGATCAAGAAGAGTGGATGGGAGTTTATTTCAAAGGAAAAAAGCTAGGTTTTTCTAATTACTCGCTCAAAAATTTACCGGATTCTGTTCAAATTAAATCTAAAGTATTTTTTCGAATTAGTGTTGCTGGAGATGATCAAACCACTTCTTTTATCCAAGAAACTTTTTTAAAAAAGAATTTAGAGCCGAAGAGCTTTTATCTTTTACAAGAGGTGATGGGGACTCGTCACCAGACACATGGCAAGTTAGAAGAAAATCGATTAGTTCTGACAATTTCTACTAAAGGATTTAAAAAAAATAAAACATTGATTTATAAAGAAAATGGAGCGCTTTCGTCTTCGTTTATATTAAAAATCCTTAGGAGTGGGTTGGAAGTTGGTAAGAGTGGAACGATACCTGTTTTCATGGAAGTTTTTCGAACTTATTCAAAAGCGAAATACCAAACGATTGGAAAAGAAACTCTTAACGTAAGAGGGATTGACGAAGAAGCGTTTATTTTGAAGCAAAATATTGGTGGAATGGAAGTTAAAACTTGGGTTACATTGGAAGGCAGAATTTTAAAAGAAATATCAGCAGACGGTTTTGAATCTTTTTTAGAAACCAAGGAAAAAGCTCAAGATATGGGTAAGGATTCTTTTTCTGCCTCTAGTCTTATTACATTAAGCGTGATCAAGACTCAAAAAATAATTCTTTATCCTTTTACTCAGAAGATCCTAAAAGTTAGATTAAGTAACCTGCTGAGGCCCGACTCTATTCCTCAAGATTATCGCCAAAAGATTATTAAAACAGAAACACTTCCAGATAAAACTTTTGCGTCTGTTTTGATGATAAAGGTTAAAACAGAAAAAGCAAAAAGTGAAAAACAATTTGGCGGAGAATCTCCTGATCCTAAGGACTTAGAAGAAACAGCTGAAATTCAATCTAACCATCCAATGATTAAAGCTTTAGTACGCGAAATTGTCCAGGATGGTTGGAGCCCTTGGAAAACTGCCCTAGGAATAAACGAATGGGTTTATAAAAATTTAGATAAGGTTTTAGAAGATTCTATTTCCGCTTTAGATGCGCTCCAAAAGAGAAGAGGAGAATGCCAGTCTCATACTAACTTGTTTGTAGCGTTAGCAAGAGCGGCTGGGATCCCTGCTCGAGTAGTTAATGGATTGGTCTATTCTAGCGAGTTTAAAGGTTTTGCCTATCATGCCTGGCCAGAGGTATATGTTAATGAATGGCGAGCATTAGATCCCACACTAGGGCAAACGACTGCTGATGCGACTCATATTAAGTTGGTTAAAGGGGATGAAACAGGTCCTCTAAAACTCTTAGAGTTTATGGGACGGCTCCATGTACAAGTCTTAGAAAATCGGTAATCAAACATGAAAAAGGCACTTATATTAACTTAATAGAGATGGTGAGTACGTTATTTTAAACCAATATTTTATGGAAAAATTCTGCAATAAACATCCGTATGCTTGTGAAATGTCTTTGCTCTTTTTAAAAAAATAAAAAAGAATTAATGGCTTTTGCTTGATGGCCTCATGAGATTTGGTTACGATAAAAGTCAAGCTTTTTTTTGATCAAAAAACCATTGACAGCCCAACATGTTGTGGTTATGTTGGAAGTAGGGTACAAAGTGTAGTTGTTTTAATTTAAGTAAATTTAATCAAGTCAGAAGAGATTTACTTTATTAGTTCAAAAATTTAAACTCATAATGTCTATATATAAGTCATGAAAATCATCCGAATTTTTACTAAAAACCTGAAAGATCCATTTGAGTCTTTTAACTTTGTCGAGCGAACTTCAAAAATTACAAACACGGATGGTTCTGTCGTTTCAGAAATCGCAGATGTGATAGCCCCCGATTTTTGGTCGCAGGTGGCGGTTGACATAATGGCTCAAAAATATTTTAGAAAAGCTGGAATTCCTTCTCGCTATGAAAAGAAGTTGGAAGAAGGTGTGCCTGAATGGCTTTGCCCTTCAATTCCTGATATTACAGGCTTAAGTCAATTGCCGAAAAAGGACCAATTTGGAGGGGAAACAGATGCCCGTCAGGTTTTCCGTCGGCTGGCAGGCTGTTGGACGTATTGGGGATGGAAAAATAATTACTTTGAAGATGAAGAATCTGCCAAAATTTATTTTGATGAAATGTGTTTTCAGTTGGCAGGGCAATTGGCAGCTCCCAATTCTCCACAGTGGTTTAATACGGGATTAAATTGGGCTTATGGGATTGAAGGTCCTCCACAAGGGCATTATTATTACGATACTGAGGCTTCTAAGGTTACTCAGTCTAAATCAGCATATGAGCGCCCTCAGCCTCACGCCTGCTTCATCTTATCCGTCAAAGACGATTTGGTTAACGAAGGCGGAATTATGGATTTATGGCGTCAAGAAGCGAGACTTTTTAAGTATGGCTCTGGTAGCGGTACTAACTTTTCCAATGTGCGAGGGGAAGGCGAACCGCTTTCAGGCGGAGGAAAGTCTTCTGGGTTGATGAGCTTTTTAAAGATAGGCGACCGTGCTGCGGGAGCCATTAAATCTGGTGGCACTACACGTAGGGCTGCTAAGATGGTGACTTTGGATATTGATCACCCTGATATCGAGGAATTTATTTCTTGGAAGGTGAAAGAAGAAAGAAAAGTTGCGGCTCTGGTTACTGGTAGTAAGATTACCCGGAAAAGACTTAAGCAGATTGTCCGCGCTTGTTGGGCTGAAAAGGATGAGGCTTTGCGATTTGATCTCATTAAAAATCGAGAACTGCGAAAAGCGATTAAAGAAAACTTAGAGGATGATGTCCCTGAAAATTACATTTATAGGGTTATTCAGCTTGCTAAGCAGGGTGCTAAAGACATTGAATTCGAAGAATACGATGTCAATTGGAATTCAGAGGCCTACGCAACAGTTTCTGGGCAAAACTCCAATAACTCTGTTCGCCTTACAAATGAATTTTTAAGGGCTCAAGAATGTGGTAGCGATTGGAACTTGTTGAATAGAGTGAATGGCGAGGTGAATAGGACCGTCTCTGCGGAAGATTTATGGGAAAAGGTTAATGAGTCTGCGTGGTCTAGTGCCGACCCTGGGTTGCAATTCGATACGACCATTAATGAGTGGCATACTTGTCCGGAGGGAGGCAGAATTAGAGCATCTAACCCATGTTCTGAGTATATGTTTTTGGATAATACTGCCTGTAATTTGGCTTCATTGAACTTAATTAAGTTTTATGATGTGAAAAGTGGGCGTTTTGCTATTCATAATTTCCGGCATGCCTGTCGGCTTTGGACCTTAACTCTCGAAATTTCTGTGGCAATGGCGCAATTTCCGAATAAGGCTATTGCAGAGAAGAGCTTTGACTACAGAACGTTAGGTTTGGGCTACGCTAATCTCGGCGCTCTATTGATGGTTTCAGGTATACCTTATGACTCGGAGGAAGCTCGAGCAATGGCTGGAGCAATCACTGCATTGCTTACAGGGTCTTCTTATTCGATGTCTGCTGATATGGCTAAGGAATTAGGTGCTTTTTCAGAGTATGGAGCTAATAAAGGGGCCATGATGAGGGTTATGCGCAACCATCAAAGGGCTTCGCATAATGTTCAAGAGCGGGAGTACGAGGGACTTACTGTATTTCCTAGAGGTATTAAGCCAGAGTTTTGCAGTGGGAACCTTCTGAGGGCAGCAAAAAAGGAATGGGATGATGTGTTGGAAAAAGGGGGGCAATATGGCTTCCGTAATGCACAGGTAACTTGTATTGCGCCTACAGGAACGATTGGCTTATTAATGGATTGTGATACGACAGGAATTGAGCCCGACTATGCTTTAGTTAAGTTTAAAAAACTGGCTGGCGGAGGATATTTCAAGATTATTAATCAGTCTGTTCCTACGGCTCTTGATCACTTAGGTTATGAACTGGAAGAGATCGACGAAATTATAAAATATTGTGTTGGTACAGGTAGTTTAATTGATACTCCTTTTATTAATCGCGAA
>CAWVUN010000135.1:0-5686 GCA_963932495.1 uncultured bacterium | reverse complement strand
TTAAGAATAGAGATAGGTAAACTTTTTTGATTTACGATGTGGATAATCCCAAGTGAGAACTGTTTTTTATGAATTTTGATATTCATTGAAGAGTCTTGGTTAAAGGGAGTTACTCAAATATGTATATATCGTTTTAATGTTAAAGGAGATAAAGTTTTTTAACTTTATCTAATAAAGCAATTGAATTCACTAGTTGGATTTATTTTATCGGTTTTGAGCTTTTAGGATTATTCCTTTTAATTGTTCTTTTTTTATTTAATAAAAAAGTTATATAAATTAAATTATTGTAAAATTTGTCTCTTCTTTTTGGTATTACCTTTTACTTATTGGGATTATTAGAACCCTAGGAGATATTTTTCAATGTCCCATCTGGAAAAACCCCAAAGATTGACTTGGGATTGAGTGTTTTGGCGACATCTAATACATTTCGATAACCATCCAGATGATTGTTTGCCATTGGGATGACAACTATATCGTATTTATTTTCTTTAAGACTGTTCACAAGGTCTGGAGAAATATTTTCGCTCGAAAAAAAGCCAGAGTCATAAGTGAATAATTTATTCAGGTTTGAGCTACCTTGAAAGTCTCCTATTGCGTTAGCTTGGCCTAATAAGTCGGGCTTAATGTTTCGCAATGCATAAAGGTTCTCCAAGATTAGATGTATCATCCAAGGTCGAGCAGACCGCATTACTAAAGTTTTTGACTTGTCAGTAAAAGTGGAAAATGAATGTCTAGCTTTTACGGCAAAAGCTTTCGCCCGGTTTTTTTCTTGTCCTCCATCAAAAGCGGCAAAAGTTTCGTCGAATTTTTTCTGAATTTGTTTTGCCGAGTAATGTGGATATTCCACTACAACATGTCGGTTTCCGTCATAATCATTGGAATTCAAACCAGTTTTTAAAAATGAATTTTTAATTGCAGAATTATAAAAGTCTGTTCCTGGCTGCGGAGTGTTAATTGAGACTTGTATTTCGTCCAACCAACCTTTATGGGCTAATTCGTTGACGAGATCGACAGTTTTCCCATCTTCGTTTTCGCTGGAACCGAGACCGCCGACACTGATTGTTCCATAAAAAAGCATTCCGAGATCTTTCCCATATTCCAAAACCGATTTTAGTTTTTTAAGGTCATGCTTTTTCCCCAGAGTCATTTTTTCGGCAACTAAATCACTTCCTGTTTCTATCCCAAAACGAATTTTGTAGTAACCTGCCTGACTCATTTCGCGAAGGGCTTCTTTATTGAGAGAAACGTACTCGCACATGGCCTCATATTTTAAGGTGTCAAGGCCATTCGCTTTTATTGCCTGTGCAAGCTCAATGTTGAAATTACTGCGAATATTATGAACTTCTTCGTCAAAAAAAACGCCTTCCATTTCGGGGTACTTGTCGGACAAATATTTAATTTCATCCACAACACTTTGAACTTTTCTAGGACGCCAATTTAATTCATCGTAATAAAGCGTGGCAGCTGCGCAAAAATTACATCGTCGTGGGCAACCTCGTGAGGCGTACATTTGAATTTGCCGATAGCGGCAGTTAGGCTCATGATAATCCAAACGATTAACGTCGTCGTCTTCAGGGAAAGGAAGTAAGTTGATATCTAGCAACTCTCCACGATCGTTGGGGTAGACCCCGGGTATTGTTTTAGGATCTTTCTCTTGAATTAAGTCAAGGGCGGCGTATTCATATTCGCCAATACATACGAAGTCTGCAGTTTTTAAAACCGCTTCGGGGTCGGCCATTGGGTGTTGGCCAACTAAAATGGAGCGTGTTCCAAATTCTTTTTTTGCTGCATCAGCTAGCCTAAGGTCTTCGGTAATTGTCCGGGTAGAACTTTCCATGATTAGCCAATCTGGTTTTTCTTCGGCTAAGCGGGAAAAGTAGGTTTCAAAATCCCAAGCATTTAAAACTCCGTCAAGCATTTTGACTTCGTGAGAAGTTTCTCTTTTTAATAACGAAGATGTGTACGCAAGTTCCCAAGGGTAGTAACCACAGTTTGTGAAGTTTTTAACGCCCAACGACCATCGAGATGGAACATGGACCATGTGATATCCATTTGAATCCACACCAACAGAATTTGCTACGACAATCTTCATTGTTGATTGCTTAATTTAATAGGTTCCAGATGATGGATTTTTTCTGCTTGGCTTCTAGTTAGCTTACGGACGATCCATTCGCCAACTATCCCTATCATGATGGCAAAAAATAGAACCAAAGTGGAAACGTAGTTTAGGACTACCCAAAATGAAGACAGTTTTTCGCGTAATATTTTTTGAAAAATATTTTTCCAGTAGAATGCCGCAAAAGCTTCCTTAGAGTTAAAACTTCTTAGGGCTTTAGGTTTGGCTGCCCAAGCTAATAGATCAATATTGGAATAGCCAAGTCCTTGGTCTACGTTGTAAAGGCAAATAGCTAAATCAAAATTTTGATTTTGAAGTCTTCGCAAGACTTTTAAGCCGCAAGAAAATATACTTATTCTACCATTACCAGGAATTGCTACGACTTCATCTATTAAAGGATCTTTGCAAAGAGATTCCCTGGCAGTTGCAGGAGCCAATACAACAACTCTTGAATCTGGAAATTCCTTTTTAAGCTTATCCAAGCAAGCGTTGAAAACTCGTGTTGCGGAGCGAATGATAAATATGTTGGTGGTTTTTTTCATATTAATATCAATTAATTCATACCAACTTTACCCTTAGAAAGGTCGAAAATTTTATTTTCCATATTGACTCCGATTAGTTTTGGTAAGTTCATTTGCAAACCAATTGCGCGAACTTCTCCGTAACCGTTTCCAGTCATATTATTATATGGAATTACGCCTAGATCGAAACTGCGATCTTTCATTTGGTTTAGCAGACTGTTGGGGAAGTTTCGCGCTTTAAAATGACCTGAGCCGTAGAAAAAAGCCTCGTCGATTTGAGGGTTTCTAACAAGTTTTTCCTCCATATCATTTTGCCCTAAAACCGAAACTCGACTTCTAGGAAACTTTTGCTTTAAGTTTCGAACAACGCCTTCTATTTGCCACATACGTGAACAGCGAAATACAAGAATTTCTTTTGGAGAGGGCATATCTATAGATTCTAAAGATCCTTTGGATGATATCAGGTATCGGTTTCTAAAGGCTTTATCATATAGTTTTTGAGCTTCTGCATGATTGGCTTCTACCAATTTTGCGGGATAATCTGGACGATTTACAACGCAATAGTTTCCGCCATCAAACCGTTTCCAATCCAGGTCTTTTAAATAGCCTTTTTGTTGAGATCGATTGAAAAATGGGGTGCCGGGTTGAGGCGTACTAATTGATAATTGAAAACGCCATAAGAGATTGTCGTCAACTAATTCTTCGATTAGATCAATGGTTTCTTTATCGCCTCGATCTGTAGAATCTTCACCGCCAAATGTAAAGGTACCGTAAAATTTTATTCCGATGTTGGTTCCAAATTTTAGTAATCGTTTCAATTTTTCTGGATTAAATTTACTTCCTAGGTCCATGCCGCCTGCGGCTTGAGCCTCTGCCGTTTCAATACCCAGACGCACCATGTAGTACCCAGCGTTTCTCATATTTTCCAAAACTTCCTCATCCATCGGCCACAGGCCACACATGACATCGTATTTTAAATCGTCGTGTCCAGCTTCTCGGATGGCTTTGGTCAAGTCCAGCATATATTTTTTACTGCCATTATGTACTTCTTCGTCAAAAAATATGCCTTCCATTTGGGGGTATTTTTCACGGAGAACGTCAAGTTCATGGATAACATTTGAAGGATTTCTTGGCCTCCAGTTGGGTTTTTCGTATGAAATATTGCCGCATACACAAAAGCTACAAGATAGTGGGCAGCCTCTTGAAGCGTAAGCTTGAATTTCTAAAAACTCACTGGATGGTTCTCCTGGAATTCCATAGTCTAATCTTGAAACGTCGTCGTCTTCAGGGAGAGGTAAATCGTTAACATCAAGTAATTGATTCAACCCGTTTGGAAACAGGCCAGGTATTTCGTTAGGGTTTTTACCTTGTATAATATCGCGGACGGTAAGCTCGTATTCACGACTAATTACATAATCAGCGTATTCGCCAACCTCTTCTGGATAAGTCGTGGCATGTGGTCCGCAAAATATTAATTTGGTACCGAACCGCTTTTTAATTTCCATAGCAAACTTGCTATCTGCGTCTATGGTTCTTGTTGCGGAATCCATAATGAGAAAATCGGGACCGAATTCAGAGACTTTGTCTACGAAGGTTTTATGGTCAAGCTTTTCTAAACAGCCATCAAAAAACTTAACTTCGCAATCTGTATCTCTTTTTAATAAACTCGAACAATAGGCGAGTTGCCAAGGATAATAGGTAAAGATGTTTAAATCTTTTGTGCTATTGGTCCACCTGCTAGGGGAATGGATCATGGCGTAACCGTTTTCGTCTATACCTACCGAATTACAAACGGCAACTTTCATATTTTAGCCTCATGAATAGAATGACAAAGGAGAATCAGGCGTTTTCTTATTAATTTAGTTATCAACCTTAATAACAGGTAAAGAGAACGATAAGTTTTTTATTATTATTTTGAGTCCTCTTTGATTTTTCTACCTTAATGGTAGTAGAATTTAAATAAAAATTCTAATTTTCCTAACGGTTTAAAGCAATGAAAACTTTACACATTATAGTTTTTATAACTAACTTATTTTTAAGTAAGTATAAAGAAAAGAGTTGTTGTTTGGGTGAGAATTTTGATAATTAGTTTTTGTCATTGTCGACGGAACTTGGAACATTTTTATAAATACGTTTTTTTAAAGCTAACTTTAAGTTAAGGAAACCCAATTGGAAGAAGTTGAAGAAAGTAAAGAAGATACTCCGCAAAAGAAATCAGGTTTTTTTGCCCGTTTAAAATCAGGTTTGGCCAAAACCCGTAATCAGTTTTCTGCTAATTTGGATAATGTGATTCACGGTAAAGCAAAAGTAGGGCCAGAATTATTAGAAGAATTAGAAGAAGTTCTATTGAGATCGGACGTTGGTGTAAACGCGAGTATGGCTATTTTGGATGAATTAAGAGCTGAGGCTGTCAAAGAACATCTTAGAACTAATGCTGAGATCGTAGGGCATTTAAAAAGGATTTTATCTAAAACATTAGAAGATACTGAACGAGATTGGGTGGACCCAGGAAAAGACCCTTTGGTGATTTTGATGGTAGGGATTAATGGTTCTGGTAAGACTACAACGATTGGAAAGTTAGCTGGAAAATGGAAAGAGGAAGGGAAAAAAGTGTTATTAGCGGCAGGAGATACATTTCGCGCCGCTGCAGGTGAGCAACTCACTATTTGGGCTGAGAGAGCGGGTGTTTCTATCGTTTGTCAAAAAACTGGGACGGATCCCTCGGCCGTTGCGTTTGATGCCGTTAAAGCCGCTGTAGCTAGAAAAATGGATGTCGTATTGATTGATACCGCAGGTAGGTTGCAAACCAACCATAATTTGATGGAAGAACTAAAAAAAATAAAGCGCGTTATTGGAAAGGCACTTCCTAATGCGCCGCATGAAATCTTATTAGTTTTAGATTCAGGGCTAGGTCAAAATGCAAACTCTCAGTGCAAACAATTTGACGAAGCTTTATCGGTCTCAGGACTGATAATGACTAAACTAGACGGGACGGGGAAGGGAGGCGTTTTGTTTAATCTTGCAAAAGAGACAAAGAAACCAGTTAGAT
>CAWVUN010000134.1:0-5691 GCA_963932495.1 uncultured bacterium | reverse complement strand
CGACCAAATAGGCCGTAATTTCTCACTAAATTACTTAAAATAGGATTGCCAGAATTTTCTACCCAAATAAAAATAAAATTAATTACAATCCCGCAGATAAACCCAATGAAAGCACCAAACCCATAATAGACAATCTTAGATAAATTCATTTTATACTTATTAATTAGCTACTTCAGGCTTGTAGAATTATTTTACTGTTACAAATATCACTGAATATTTTTTAGACCAAACTATCTTATCAATAACTTGACTAAGTATGAAGGGAATTCATAGATCTGTTATTATATGTGATAATATTAGAAAACTTTTAAAAATTCAGATTTTTGATGATCCTAGCCTTTAAAGTAAGAACATAGTCGATAACAAACTAGAAAGAATGAGTTATTAGAGGCTCCCATTAAATTATTTACTTACGCGATTATCTTAAAAGGGCTACCAATAAAATATTGCCTTTCGTTGCTTTATTATGTCCTGATATCACAAAAATTACCGCTTCAACTAAAAGAGCGGGGTTGACGGTTTGCTATTCAGAGAATAAAATATCTGCCTTTAAAATCAAACTTCTTCGCTTTTTGCATACCTTAAATCGCCTTATTTTAAGGACTGAATAAATGAGTTACGAAATAGTCATCGGTTTAGAAGTTCATAGCCAATTAAAGACAAAATCAAAAATATTCTGCTCCTGCCCTGCAAAGTTTGGACAACAAGCAAATAAAAACACCTGTCCTGTCTGTTTGGGAATGCCCGGAACACTGCCTGTTTTAAATAAACAGGTTCTCGAATACGCAGTCATCGCCGGTTTGGCTACTCATTGCGAGATTCAATCATTTAACCAATTTGCCAGAAAAAATTACTTTTATCCCGATCTTCCAAAAGGTTATCAAATTTCTCAATTCGACCTACCTTTCGCGAAACATGGGTACGTGACTATCAATATTAATGGTATAGAAAAGAAAATTAACCTGACTAGAATTCACATGGAAGAAGATGCTGGCAAATCCATTCACGGTGAAAACCTAGGAAGTCCAGAATCTAGCTATGTAGATTTTAATAGAACCGGGATGCCTCTAATCGAAATCGTTAGCGAACCCGAACTGCGATCATCAGAAGAAGCCAGGGCCTACTTAACTGAATTGAAAGCCATTCTGGAATACGCTGGGGTAAGCGAATGCAACATGGAAGAAGGGGGATTCCGTTGCGACGCAAATGTGTCCCTTCGCCTCAAAGGGTCTGAAAAGTTAGGTACTCGAACAGAAGTTAAAAACGTAAACTCGATTCGATTTGTTCAAAAAGCAATCGATTATGAAGCGGAACGACAAGCTAAAGTTTTGGACCAAGGAGATAAAATCGTTCAGGAAACTCGCCTTTACGATTCAGATAAAGGCGTCACTTTTTCTATGAGGGGAAAAGAAGAATCGCACGATTATAGATACTTTCCAGACCCAGATTTAGTTCCTATAGTGATTGACGACGACTGGCTAGAAAAATTAAAGTCCGAATTACCTGAATTACCAGAACAAAAGAGGCATAGGTTCTCCGAAGAATATGGAATTTCTAAATACGATGCCGGAGTGCTAACATCAGACCGTTCGTTAGCCGCTTACTTTGAAGAATGTAACTCTTTCTACCCAAAACCCAAAATAGCGGCCAATTGGATTATGGGAGATCTACTAAGAGAATTAAAGAACGACGAAAAAGAAATAAACCAATGCCCAGTCTCTCCAAAAGCTTTAACTGACATGTTAAAACTTATCGATGAAGGCACTATTAATGGAAAAATCGCAAAAACCGTTTTTGAAGAAATGTATCAAACCGGTAAAGCGTCAGGGGATATTGTTAAAGAAAAAGGACTGACTCAAATCACCGACGATTCAGAAATCATAAAAATCATTGACGGAATTATTGAGGCTAACCCAAGCCAATTAGAAGAATTCCGAAATGGGAAAGAAAAGCTAATGGGATTTTTTGTAGGCCAAGTCATGAAAGCTACTAAAGGTCAAGCAAACCCAGGAATCGTCAATCAATTATTAAAAGACAAATTAAAATCTACTTAGTTTAAATATAGCATTCAAATCTTACAAACTGGTATTCAGATGTCTCGATTTTTTATTTACAAATCTTCGTTTGTCTTATTCTTTATTTCTTTAACGTTTTTTGTATCTCCTTTTATTTCTCAAGCAAAAACAAAGATTAATGAAAAAGCTACGAAACAAAGCATTATCACTTCCGCTGACAAAAGATTCATTGATAATGGCGATGGAACGATAACAGATACAAAAACAAACTTAATGTGGATGAAACAAGATACTTATTTACAAACCGGACATTGGCTTCATTGGTTCGAATCAATAAAGTTTGTTAAAGAATTAAACGAAGAACAATTCGCTAATTATATTGACTGGGATCTTCCAACTGTGAACGAATTGAAGAGTTTATATGAACCTGAAAAATTTAATAGCTCCCAAATAGGACGCGAGATGAAAATCCATACCGACCCTATTTTCGCTAAGAATGGATCTGGAGGCCATTGGTCTAGAGAAAAAAATGGCGTTCATAACGCTTTTGGCCTGATCTACAATAACGGCTCCGTATTTTCCCACCCGAAAAAATCCCGAGCCAGAAAAGCCGCACGCGCCGTCAGGCGTATGGTCGACTAATTTTTAATAACACATCAATTATTTTAAGAAACCATGAAACCTAAAAGCTCTACCCCTATTTTTGTTTTCTCGCTTATCGTTTTGCTTTCAGTTTTTGTATCTTCTACCTGGGCAGCGTTACCAGGAAAAAACTTGGAAGAATGGAAAACCTGGATACCCAGTGCACAACTTGAACCTGCTTTCGTTGAAGCCTATGAACTGACCCAAAAAGGCGACTATAAAAGCGCGTTAGAAATTTTAAATAAACCAACTAGCAAACCCAAATTTCAAGGTCCCGCTTCTATAATACAAGGTCTGATCTATAACGAACTCGGAAAATATCTTCAGGCTTTAAATAGCTTAATGGCTGGACAAAAACTACTTTTAACTTCTCAAGACACAAAAAAAAGAAGAGCCAGTCATCCTGCTCTAAGCTATGGTTTTTGCGTTGCCTACCGCCATGTTGGCAATGGCAACTTGTCCGAAAGAGCTTGCCATATGTCCGCTCAACAAAGTTACGACGCTCCCGAGTCTCATTACGAAGCAGCACAAACCTTAATGGCCTTGGGAAAAATGAACGAAGCGAGATTAGAGTTAAAGTTAGCCGCAGAAAAAACTACAAACCAATCTAAGTACTTGTACGAAATTGGACTGATTCGCGCTTATGAAAACGATAATAAAAAAGCCGAGGAAGCCTTCAAAAAATCATTTGATACAGACTCTACTAATTTTGATGCGGCCTACCAACTCGCGTACACTTACGCGATTCAAAATAAATTAGACTTAGCTCAAAATTTTATAGAACTGATATTATCCTCAAAAGAGCCTCATCCTAAGATGAGTTCCGCGAGAGTTTTAAAAGATTATATAGACAAAAATGTATTGGACAGATTGCCAAAAATCATTGAACCGGCGCAATACCATCTTAGTAGATCCAAAGCGTTTTACAAATCCAAAAAGTTTGGGTTATCTCTTCTAGAAATTGAAACCGCTGCAAGGATTGCCCCTAAAGATATTAAAATCAGAGAAATCCAAGCGGGGTTAAATAACGTTTTATTTCGAATTGATAAAGCAGAAAATGTTGTCAGAAAAATCATCGAAACAGCAGACCCAGAAAATAACGGCCTTCTCTCTAGAAGTCATCAGAAGTTGGGAGACTTGATGGTAATGGTCGGAAAAATAAAAGATGCTAAAACTTACTATCAAAAAGCTATTGCTCTCGGAGATCCAAATAATTTAGCTAAAGTTGCCTTGAAAGAACTGCCAAATGAGACCATCGAAAAGCCTCCTATCAACCCCAATGAGATAGTTTTATCTCCAGCAGAAGGCTTAAACCGAACGGGCGAAATCTTTGCTCATTATGGAATGTACAAAAGCGCAATTGGAGTCTATTCCACTGCTTTAAAGCTAAACCCGAGCTATTTACCTAGCATGCTAAATACTGGGGCAGCATACTTCAAAAGCGGCGACTATGGGCGATCAATCACTATTCTTGAAAAAGTGTTGATAAACTATCCAACACATCAACACATCGAGGCACATCGAATATTGCTAAGTCGCGCGTATGTAAAAAAAGGAAATTTAAGGGGTGGACTAGATCATTTAAAAAAACTGGTAAAAATAAATCCAGGTATTAGGCAAGTTATTGAAACCGACCCGATCTTCCAACCTCTAAGAATGATGGAACGCTACAAAGATTTAATGAAATAAAACCATCGACCAGCATAAAGAAATTAGAGGTATTAATTTCAATTCATTATCCTTTTTATAAAACCTTTAAGAGACGGCTTACAAATTAAACCAGACTAAGTTTAATAATTAAACACGCTCTAAAATGATGTACTTCCTAAGAGCTACTGGATAAAGTAGTTGAATGATTTTCTCATCTAACTTATTAACCAAGTTCAATGGTAGGAAACTTCGAGAAGCTCCACCCAATATCAAAAATTGAAAGAGTTCCTGACAACTTCTCTTTTTAATCTTAAAGCCAAGGACCCTTTCTTCAAATAACATTGTTTTCCGAAAAAAAAGATTACCCACCACATTATTTTCTTCCGTTGGATCATCGGGATTATTCACGGGTATGCTCTCATTAAAAGGGTCAACTCTATAACCGTACATTTCGATTAATAGCTTTAATAGAAAACTGCAGTGAGACTCAACTAAGAAAAGACGACCTCCAGGAGGAAAAATTTTCACGAAAGCATTAAGAAACTTTAATGGATATGTCAAGTGATGTAAAACATTGACGGCAATGATTACAACACTCATAGATAACTCCCAGGAAAGAATAGAAGCAATTACATTTTTTGGAAATGGAAATAGTTGTCTTAAAATCGCTAAAGAAATAGCGGGTACTCCTGCTTCAAATGAGGCGGAAGGCAATATCTGTAAATGCCCAACAATAATATCCTAAGGACAAAAACTTATTCAAATTGGGTATTGAGAGCTACTACGGAACTCCTTTATTTTGTCTAAAAACAAGAGAACCCAAAGGGGTTTTAGCTGTCATAGACGATAAACCTATGCAGGATATCAAAGAGGTCGAATCGCTATTAAAGTTTTTTTCACATTGCATCGAAGTAGAAATTGAAAGGGAAAGACTGCATCTAGATCTACTAGAAACAAATCATGAAACGGATCTATTGATTTCAAAGTTAGAGTCCACTAAGAACGAACTAGAAAATTCTTTGAGAACATATTCACTAACTAACTTAACTAATCAACGGGGTATTAGTCCGGAGTTTGCTATCGAAGAGGTAAGATTGCGAAGAAACAAAAAACCTTTTCAAATTTCACTGTGCGACATCGATCACTTTAAGAAAGTAAACAATCAATAGGGTCATGATATTGGAGATTTTGTGTTATGCGATATAGCCAATATTCTTTTGACTCAATCTAGAAAACAGGATGTTATATCACGCTGGGGAGGCGAAGGGTTTTTAATATTACTTCCTGAAAATGTCATTCAAGGAGGAGAGTTTTTATCGGAAAAAACCAGAGAACATTTAGAGAGAAAAACCTTTAACTATTTATCACTCAGCATACTAATCAC
>CAWVUN010000133.1:0-5697 GCA_963932495.1 uncultured bacterium | reverse complement strand
AATTTCAACGCCATTTTTTTTCATCTCTTTTTTCATTTTTTTGACAAGGGCATCGGTTCCGCCTTTAAAAGTGTAAACTCCTTTATCCATGAAATTAGAAAACACGATACCGTATGTAACCGCAGGATCGTCCAACGTAGAGCCATTAGCGTATGTAATAGGTTCCATAAGAAGACGGTGAATATCCGTTCTTCCTGGGAAAAACTTTTCGAACAAATCTCGGGTAGTCATAGAAATATTGTCGTAAAAATTCATTTCCCGAGAGGCAATAAAAAAATCGTCGACGACTTCTTTCAATACGCCAAACCGCTCGCGCATAATGCGGGTAAAATCGATTTTGTCGAAAGATGTGGAAAAGGAAAATTGTGGGTTGTCAAAACGAACGCCTTTTAGACGAACAATAGAGTCTGCGATTTCCTTACTCCAATATTTTCGGCAAGTTTTTATCATGCCAATTGGGAAACCATGCAGAGAGATATCGAGGATGTGACCGCCTTTGCGTTTAAACCAAGTAGCTAATCCGCCAAAATTATAATGCTGTTCAACCAATAGAACAGAGTGTCCCGCTTTTGCCAACATATTAGCGGCAGTCATTCCAGCTAAACCACTACCTATAACAACGCTATCGTAACGACCTTTTGCACCTTTTAACCAGTTCCTCGCCATAATTTTTCCAACAATAAGTTTTTATATTTAACTGTACTAATGAGTGTTTTTTTGGTTTTTCAAAAATTTCTATTTATATAGATCCCTTTAATCCATATATATTCGCGACAGTTACGCCGCTTAATGTAGCACCAATAATACCTAAAAACCCTTGGTCAGTGCCACAAATAAATAAATTTTTTACCGAAGTCCTTCCATTGCGGATTTTATTTGGCGATCCGTAAACAGCACCATTGGAATGTCCGGTAAACTTCTTGATAGTTTTTGGGGTGAATGTGTCTAAAAATACCACAGAATCGCGAAAATCGGGTAAAAAACCGACAATGGTCTCTAGAGTCTTTTCTTGCCAGTAAGCTTTGGCCTCTTTATATTTTTCCCTAGAAAGCTTCATCCATAAATGAGGGTTGGCCAAAAATGTAAAGCGAATCAACCCTTCTTGCGGTTCTGGGTAATCAAAATTATTAGCGCAACACACAATTCCAGATGTTAAATCGACCATTTCTTCAGGCTTGCGGTAGTTAAACTCATCTCGTGTGTTAAAGAATATTATGCTTTTATCGTATCCCAAATCAGATGGTTGTTGATTTAATACGTATTGCGATTCTATAAAAGAGATTTCCCCATCTTGCAGGTTATCCTGAGCGATGTCGTCATGATTGCTAAGGCGCATGGTTTCTGCGTAACCGATAGAAGAAATTACTATTTTGGCTTCTAGTTCTTCCCCTTTAGTGAGAGTGATTTTTTGGACTTCTCCATTCGTAATACTAATTGATTTTACCGCTCGTCCCATTTTCAGTTCGCCGCCATAACCTTTATATTTATCAGCCATGAGACTTAGGATGTAGCGCATCCCTCCAAGAGGTTTGGCAAAACCCTCAAAAAATATCGCTTTAAACATGATTGTGAATTGAGTGAAATCCATGTCATGTTCCTGCGGGTTACCATAAAACATTAATGGACAAAACAGCATTTCTGAAAGTTTGGGCTCTGTTAGAAATTCGGCTAAAACAGCTCTTGAAGACTGAAACCCGTTTTTTAAAGATAAATCGTCGTGTTGTCGGATTTTCGCGGTAAGTTTATCAAACCTATCGATTTGACTCGGAAATTGCTGCGCTATTTCTTGTCGTAATAGTTCAAAGTCATTAGAAAACTTTAAAGACACACCAGGGAAGTGAATTTCGGAGCCTTTTTGCTGGCAAAGCTGAAAATCGTCATGTTTAAAACGAAGCTGTTTTAAGAGTTTACCCAATGGGGAAGAACGTACGCCTTTAGGAGTGTAATTTGTCATTGCATGGAGACCAACGTCAAACGATCGGTTTTCCATTTCATAAAAGGAGTTCAAACCCCCAATTTCCACATGTTTTTCGACAATGCAAACTTTCTTTTCGAAACAGGCTAATCGGATACCTGCCGCCAAACCGGATAAACCAGCACCTAAAATAATGACATCGTATTTCATAAAATATAAATTAAGGGAACTATTTTCTATTAATTGGGGCTCATGGGAACTACTTTTAACTTAAAAATGATTAAGGCAGGTCTAAAATTACTTAGAGATGGAAGGATTTAGCAAAGGCTGTTCATAATTGGGGGATAGAACAGCCTGGTTTAGTGCACTCTTTAGCTAGCCATTTGTTGGTTTTTTAAAAGAGGTTGCAAGTAATCGATACAGCTAGTCATTGTGACAAGTTGCTCGTAATCCGCTTCAGGAACTTCGATATTGTAACGTTTTCGCAACTCCATAACAATATCTAAAAAATCCATCGAATCCAAATCGAATTGGTCTCGCAATTTTTCTTCGTCTATAATGCCGTCAAAATCTTCATCTGGCGCAATATCAGCCAAAATAGAAATGACTACATTTTTAACTTCATCTCTTGTCATTTAAAAACTCCTAATTCGGATTGTTCCTTACTTGGGCTTCCCGCCTATTATATTTCAAACCGTTTCACTATCAAAGCGGAATTGATACCTAACATCCCAAATGAATTATTTAATATGTAATCAATCTTGTCAATCTGCTTTGGTTCGTTTATTACCAAGTTGTTTAAAGCGCAATCGGGGTCTATTTGATCCACATTAATAGTTGGATGCACAATTTTATCGTTAAAAGCTGGTAAATTTCCCGCTAATTCAAGAGCGCCGGCTGCTCCCATTGCGTGTCCAATGTAGCTCTTGGTGTTATTTATCCAAACGCTCTTTTCATTGCCAAAAACGTTATGAATGGCGGCGCATTCTTGAATATCTCCTTGTGGAGTTGACGTAGCATGAGTATTGACGATGTCAATATCGCCTGCTTTCAAACCTGCGCGGCTCAATGCCATTTTTAAACAGTTGGTTTGTCCTTTTGGCTCTGGGAGAACAAAGTCGAAAGCATCAGAATTAACACCGTAACCGACGATCTCTCCGTAAATTTTTGCCCCTCTTTTCCGTGCGTCAGAAAGTCTTTCTAATGTATATAAACACCCACCCTCAGAACAAACAATACCATTACGGTCTAAATCAAAAGGGCGACTAGCTTTTTCGGGATTTTCGTGCCATGCTAATGCTCCTTGGCTCTTAAAGCTAGCGAAAATACCGAATGTATTGATACTTTCAGAAATGCCCCCGGCTAAAGCCATATCTACTTCCCCGAGCCGCAGCATTTGGCATCCTTGGATAACCCCTAAATTACCGGCAGCGCAAGCCGCTCCAATAGAATAATGAGGTCCAGTGATTTTGAGGTTTAGTGAAATCTCTCCAGCAGGGTTGTTAGCAACGGTTCTTGGGTTGTGGTGATGCGACCAAAACTTTGTATCGTAGCCGTATTGACTTATATTGAAAACTTCGTTTTCAGTCTCTACGTTTCCGTGCTCTGTGATACCACAATAGATACCAATACGGGATTTGTCTGTAGAGTCAAAGTCGATTCCACAATCCGTAATAGCCTCGTGTGCGCAATAAATTCCTATTGAGCCTGCCCGAGTACCTCTTCTTCTTTCCTTCTTCTTTTGGTATTTGAACTCGTCGAAATCACAAACGCCCGCTAAAACGTCCCCCATATATCGGATATTTATCTTTTGGATACCCGATTTCCCCTGGAGTAAGCTCTCTCTAAATTCGGCAAAGCTATTGCCGTTTGGAGAGGTCAGCCCAACACCCGTGATGACAATCCGCCAGTCTGGGCTATTTTGGTCAACCATGCAATTTCAAAGTAAAAATGCCAAAGTGCGCATTAGGAACCGGGTATAACATAAACAAACCTGGAACCCTTTATAAAATATGGACAAAGAGGGAGAAATTAGCATATCTAAAGGGTTGTTTTCAAGTGCTTTCTTTAATTATGCTTTTAAATGAGTACTGTAGGCGTTGATTTTCCCACATTTTTTTAAAAATCACTTAATAACCGATTTAAATACACAGCAAAAAATCGATGTAAATGTGATCTATTTCCTTACTTTTTGTGGAAAGTGCTACCACTATTATATTAAAGCACTAAAGGGAGTTTATCCCAGAATAATAAGTTTGATTTTTTTTGTTAATGGTGGTTTTAAAAAAGGTTGTTGACGGGCTAATCCTTAATTCAAATGATCTTTTAAAGTAGTAAAAAGCTCTTCCCCAAAAAACTTATGCCCTTGTTCGTTGAAATGAGGGTCGCCCTTCCAACGGATACGAGTTCCATTCTTTTCAGCGTCTAGTAAAGGTTCGGTTATGTCCAAATAAGAATAACCTTTGTATTGAGAAAAACTCTTAAGAAAAATGGATAGGATTGAACGGTCCAAAGTTTGATTGTAGTATTTGGAAGAGTCTAATAAAATTATTTTTTTTGGGTCGAGACTTGAGTCGCTGAATTGATCTAAAATTTTGAAGTTAATAAATAATCGAGTTCGGTTTTGCCAAGAGTTATCTGTTTCTTTCATTATTTTAAACTTTTCATTTTTTATATAAGGTTTTAAGTTCATCTTTAGGTTTGTGATCAGTTCAGATAGAAATAATTTTCTTTTTTCCCTAGTCTCCTTAGTGCTTTCAGGTATTCCTTGTATTAACCTTTCGGCTTTTCCATCATTTTCAAATTCTTTTGAAGGTCTCCATTTTAATTTAACGCTTTGTAGAGATTGAAAAAAAGAGGTTTGCCCGCTGTTTAAAGCTGATAGCAATTTAAAAAACGATTCTTTTGCTCTTTCTAGTTCGAAAATTGGCCTATGGGAATGATATCTATTTTGATTAATTAATTTTTCGTTGAGTTGGTATTCAATGGATCTTTCCATCAAATATTCGTTAACAAATACCAAAACGAAGTCGGGATCAAACTTGGAAGCAATATTTTTATAAGTTAAAAGCATTTGACCCAAACCAAAATTTCCGACTCCAAAGTTTAATACTTCGTAATTTGGTGAGCTTTTTGGAGAATTCATTGCGTTTAATTTTTTTTCTAAGATTTGGGGAGCTGTGTTTTCAAATGGAACTTGCAACGCCTCGACCATTGAATCGCCTAGAAAGGCAATTCGGATGGTATTTTTGGGTTTTACTAAGGTTCTTTCTTTATCCCTAAACCCATGCGAATTGATAAAAATCTTTGTTTTAAACTCTGAGTTGTATTGGCCCCCGGTTGCTGTGAAGTTACAATTTGGAGAGCGTTTCCAGCCCAATTTTTTGTCTAAGATGTCGCAGGATTGTTCGTATTGAGGATGCAGCACGTAATATATTTGCCCAATTCCTTCAATTGAAATCAGGCAAATAAAAAATATCGCTAAATTAGCAAAGACTAATTTCAGAACAGTTTTTGATTTTTGTTTCATGTAAAAATTATTTTTATGAGAAAGGTCAATCTGATTAAATAAAGCGTTTGTTTAAGAAGGTATAATAGACGTTGTGTAAGAGTTTTTAATTCAGTTGATAAACTAATAAATATTAATTATCATTTCGTAAATAATTTTTCTTGTTTTATTTTTTTTAGATGGCACAAGTATAATAATAGCCTTCAAGTTTTCCTCAATTTTAATTGCCGCAGTGGCGGAAGTGAAAGGCGCGCATGATTCAGGTTCAGGGTTT
>CAWVUN010000132.1:0-5700 GCA_963932495.1 uncultured bacterium | reverse complement strand
CGTTTATTATCAGATCAAATGTTGAAAAGAAAAAGATTGGGAAGAGATATTTTTATGAGGGGTATTAGAGGTAAAATTAAATCTATAAACAGTTCAAAATACTCTTTAACTTTATCGACTCCATGTTTATCTAAAACAAATTTTAAACGAGCTTTATTTCTGTTTTTTCCATCGCCATATTTATTAAAAACATTAACAAGAGCTTCGGCTAAACGTAGAGCATGAGTGGTTGGTATAAAGTCTTTCAAAGGAGCTGCGGCATGTGGCGAACTGCCTAAACCACCTCCAAATAAAACCTTAAACCCTCTAATTTGTTTGCCATTTTCCTCGCGAATAACTGCGCTAAAACCTATATCGTGGATAGGTGCTACACCACAACCATTACAGCCTCCAAAACTAATTTTAAACTTACGAGGTAGACTTTGAGTTGATGAATGACGTAATAAATAGTTAGAAACTGCGTGAGCATATGGAGAAACGTCAAAAGCTTCGTTTACGCATGTTCCAGATTTGTGGCAAGCTGTCACGTTACGCACAGTATTGCCACAAGCTTCACGAGTTGTGATTCCGCCTTTTGCCAAAAGTTCGAGACCCTCCGGAACTTTATCTAAATCTACAAAATGAAACTGTACGTCTTGTCGCGTTGTGACATGTATAATGCCATCTGCGAATTTATCCCCAAAATCGGCAAGGCTTTTAAGCTTTTCGCTATTAATTTGCCCTAAGGGCAATTTTGTGCGCACCATCTGCGTATCGCCAGATTGCCTTTGTCCATAAATTCCTTGCTGTAGGCGAAAATGCTTGAACCCATTTTCGTCAATATTATCGCGGCTTCTGCGTTCTACTTCAGCGGCAAATTCTTCGATTTCTTTTCGAACTTCTTTGGGAATGTCTATCTTGGCGTCCATGAGGATATATTCTCTAACTAAATTTCAAAATTCTTGAAAAAGGGCGACTTTTTTCTGGGGAACTGGAGTGTAATAAAAAAAAATCCCAAGATCGCCTTAATTTAAGTAACTATTATATAATAAAAAGTGTCATTTAACTATTTATTGTATCACTACAAAAAAGTAATTAAGTTGATAATTTCGAGGATGTTAAAGTAGATGTTTTGAATACACAAGTCGTGTTGTTGAGATTTTTATCTGCTGAATAGTCCTAAGTTACTTCCACCTAATGGATTGTAAGTTTAATAGTTATAAAAAATTAAACCTATTTTACACGGATTGAGAAGAAAGTTTATGGAAGAACTCGTCACGAATTCGTTGAATTTAGTCAATTTTTGGCTTTACGCAAATTTGTTTCTATATATTGCTGTTTTTGGCGTTGCCTTAATAATTAATTATAACTTCAACGCGGTTATGGTGGGAGTTATTTATTTACTTCCGTTGATTCCGTTTGGAGTCAACTCTGATAATGCCATTCGTTTCCTCATTACATCATTTCAAAACACAGTTTTTGGGATTATTGAATTAGTTATTTTTACTATAACAGTCCGACCGGAAGATATTACTTTTGATAAGCAGTTTGTCCGACAACTATTTGGGCATACATTGCCTATTGCCGCTGCATTGGTGGGACTATCCTTTTTTTCACGTTATGCAATAGATCCCATGCCCATTTGGGAGTTCACGCTAATTGTATTTTGCTTTTTATTAGGATCTATTTTTCGAGTGATTGCAATTTATCAGATTGGAGCGATTGCCTTTAAGTTTGATATTGCTTTTAGAGATAAGCAAAGCCTTAAAACAAGCCAATTATATAAATATATCCGTCATCCGTCTTATGCCTCAATGATGATAGTCATTTTAGCTTATGCCTTAACTACCCATAATTTGTTTGCTGCAATTGTGGGTCTTCTTTCAGGCTGGTTTGGATTTCACTACCGTATTTTGCATGAAGACCATGCTTTGGAAAAACAATTTGGGAGAGAGTACAAAGAATATCAAACAAAAACTGGAACCTGGTTTCCTAAAGTTTTTTGAGGAAACTACTCCACAGGCAAAAGTGTTTTCCAGTAGGGTAAGGAATCTTCATTTCCTTGAACGGGCATTTGAAAATAGTAACCAAGCGAACATAACAAGAATAGATAAATATAACTCGCTACAAATTGATATGTTATTGAATAGTTTTTAGTTTTTTGTTTGTCGTTCTGCTGTGACTTTTGGACGATTCGATAATAATTGGCGACGGATGCAATGCCTATTATAAAAATAGGTTGGTAACTAAAAATTGCTATTAGAAAACTCATGAGAATAGAAAGTAGAGCCATTAGAAATAATCTTAAAATATCGTTTTGTATTAAATCTTCTAAAACATTAAGAACAGCAAGATAGGCAACGAGGAAAAATAATAAACTGAGACCAACCCAAGAAATAATTTCCATGATTTTAAGAGTTATAAACCCAAAGTTTTATTGCAGAAGCCTAATTAAAAAAGACTATTCTTTTACCATACCTTTTTAAAGATTGGGAGAGTATCTAAAGATATAAAATAAGCGAGAAAAAATGGCAAACCAAGATACATACCGTTTTGGTGAGGAAGGCGAAAAAGCCGCCGCTGATTTGTTAAAGAAAAAAGGTTAACTGACTTTAGAAATGAATTTTAGAACAAAAACCGGAGAAATTGATATCGTTGCTTAGGATAAGAAAACTATTGTGTTTGTAGAAGTTAAAACGCTTTAAGGAACTGGTTATGGACGCCCAGAAACGTCAGTTAACTCAGTTAAACAAAGAAAGTTATTCCGTGTCACTGAATTATTTTTAGCAAAGCATAAAATCAGAGATCGTTTTAGTCGGTTTGACATAGTTGCAATTTCTGGTAACCCCAAAGCACCTGAAAATTGGGATATTCGTCTGACCAAAGACGTTTTTCGACTTAAATTGTAAATAAAAAGGTTATAAAACCTACTTTGGGTGCTCTTTCTTTTGCCAAAATTGAGATGTGATGAAATATAGAGAACGTTTAATTATGGACTTTTATTAATTTATTGATTAAAAATTGAGCGTTTGAAGTTCGATCTATAGACGCTCCAATCTTCAAAATGATATAATAGTGCTTAATTAAAGAATTTACTTTATTTATTGAAATAATATTGGTTAGTGCTTTAAGGAGTCCAATCAATGAGTTCTATTTTAGACAAGTTACGTAATATGTTTACTGGAGGCGACCAGCCTTCTGAAGATAAAGGCGCAGAAATACCTCAAAGTAGTATGCGTCCTCCTATGGACGAAATTGTCGCGACAGAGGAACCGCCTTCTACGGAAAGCTCCGAAAGTGAAGCTTTTAAAGAAGCTACCCCTATAAAACGCACTGTAGTTCAACCTCCAATTAAAGTAAATCAAAGTGAGAGTGAGGTAACGGATAAAATTTTGATTAAAGCAGAACCTACATTAGCAGGCGATCAATGTAAATTTATGGTGAACCGAGATTTGATGAAAGAAAGCTCTTGGTATTTTGAAAACTTTGAGAGTGCTGAAGGTTCTTCAATAGCGGAAGCTTTATTCAGTGTTGAGGGGATTGAGTCTTTGTTAATCCAAGAGTCTACAGTAACTGTTACCCGGGTAAACAAAGGTCCTGGCGATTGGTTGCCAATGGCAAAGGAAATAGGATCTGTCATTCGAGAGAAATTAGAAGCAAAAGAAAGTTTAATTTCTGTTTCGATTTTAGAATCTATTCCCTCAGAAGAGGAAGTACGAACTAAAATTCAAGAAGTGATTGATAAAGAAGTTAACCCAGGTGTTGCCGGGCATGGAGGCAATGTTCTGTTAACCAATGTTAAGGGTAATACGGTAACTATTCTTATGGGTGGAGGTTGTCAAGGCTGTAGCGCAGCAGACTTAACATTAAAAATGGGTATCCATGGTGCTTTTAGAAAAGCATTGCCGTCAGTTGGAGCGATTTTAGACGAAACTGATCATAAAGCAGGTTTAAATCCTTTTTATTCCTAAGAGAGAACTTCTTGATGAAGGCTTTTTGGGAAAAGGTTCCTATTCGCCAAAACTAAAAATACTTTTAACATATATTTTTTGAAAATAAATAATGCCTAAGCTAAAAACTTTTAAGATCAAAATAGAAACTGGAGATTCAGGAATTGATGAGCCTGTTCGATTTAGTGTAAACGGATTTCAAATTCCATTTGAAGACTTTAAAGGGACGCCACAATCTGGAGAAACTTTTGAGGGAAGTTATGATATCAATAGTTTTCCTCATAGTTTAAGTTTAGTTGGCCCTGAAAAAGGTGACTGGAACATAAAAGAAATGGCTGTTGAATTTCATGTTGAAAATGCAGATCCATATTCAGTTTCTTTTGGCGAGATTAAATTAGACGAAACTAACGAAGCTAATATCTGGCAAGATCCGCCGCTTCCTACTTTTGACGTTTGAATACTAAGTTAGAAAGTCCTTACGGGGCAAATACTCTTTTAGCGAAAATAGCGTGAAGATAGCCAAATAAAATGTAATTTTTGACTGTGACCTCTAATGGAATAAATTATTCCGAAGCCCAAAAAAAGAGTTCTACTTTTTCTGTTTTGAATATTTCCTTTGCAATTGCGACTCGTAATAGTAATTCTTTTGCAAAGGTTCGATTTTCTTGTAATAGGCTCTCTTTTTCTTCCTTTTCTGAATTGATTTGAGCAGTTAGGTCTTGTGTCCTTTTTTCGGTAAGGAAGTAATTGCGTAATTTCTACCTTTTGTTAGTGGAGCGCAGAACCCATTCCGGAAGTTATAAAAAGCAGATAAGATATCGTCTAAATGGGTTCCCAAGGGGATTGTTTCTGATTTGTTTTCATAATATTCTCCGTTACGACCTTTTTTCCAAAAATGCTATCGTTGGTTATATTCTAATTTGTGTTCAGACTTTTCAACTATCGTTCCGTAATCGACCATTCTGTAGAATTTTTTGGAACGTAACCCCCGGCCATTATCAAAAATATCTAAACCAGCCCACAAAGCCTTTCGTTTGAGCTACAAGAGTGGTGCGGTATTGTCCATCTTTTTGAAAAAATGAGATTTTTGCTTTAGCAGCATTTTCAAACCATTAGAAACTAATATAGAAGTAGATGATTTCTCCTAAAAATCGCTTGATATCGCCGTAGGAGAAAATGAGTCATATAGCCTAGGGGAAATTGATTTTTCATTTTGTTGGTTATGAGCCTGAGGAATAAAATAAAAAATTAAAAAAAGGCAAAGAAGTAATGAGGTGGAACGCGTCATTTTGAAAACCGTAAGGGAAAAACTATAGGCCTTCATAATAACTCAACAGGGCTTTAACAAGTTTTTTTAAGTTTGAGATTGAAATCTTTGTATGATTTTCCTAATATTATATAAAATAATGGATTAAAAGAATCATATATCAGGAGAATAGCTAAAAAGACAGCATAAAATGCTGGAAACTCTTGTGTTGGTTTGCTTTTATTTAGGGTTTTTTAAGAGATTTTTACTTAATTAGTTGTCAGGTTAATAATTTAGGGAAATAGAGCTAAGAATGTCAGAAGAACTAACGCCTACATTGCCAGTAATTGAAGAAGATGATTGGAAATTCAAAAAACAAGATTATTTACCTCTCTACAAAATTTTAATGTGGGACGACTCTGTTACTACTATGGAGTTTGTGATTCGCATTTTGCTCAACGTTTTTGGTAAAAGCTACGAAGAAGCAGAAAAATTGATGTATGAAGTGCATTATTCAGGGGTAGC
>CAWVUN010000131.1:0-5774 GCA_963932495.1 uncultured bacterium | reverse complement strand
AGTAATATTGGAGGCCGTTCATGATTTTCTTAGGAATGAACTGATAAAATTAATACGTGTTGATTTTATTTTGTTTGATCAAGCAGGCATTGTACGCATTTATTGAAACCGCGAAAAGAGAAAAGTTAGCTTAAATCTTATGAAAGAATTTTTTAAAAAATTGCTTAGCTTTTTTTCGAGAAAGGAAACTCTCGCTGGATTTGCAATTGGAAAAGAATCTTTATTGGATCAAGAAGTATTTAAAGTCATTGAGTCACAGTCAACCCCGAATCCAGATGCCTACCGTTTTCAATTAAACAAGACCGCTACAGAGTTTGATTCAATTAATTTTTCTTCACAGGAAGAGGCTTCAGAAGATTCTTTTGCTAAAACTGTTTTCAATCTCTATGGGGTAGAAAATATTTTTATAAAAGATGATTTCATTACAATCACAAAGTCTCCAGTAGTAGGCTGGGGAGCTTTAATTGAAATGGTTGGGAAGGCGGTAACATCATCGTTAAACTTTTATCCCAAAAAAGTTTTGCCTAATGAGAGTTCTTTAAAAAAACTATCTGACAGTGATGGGTTTGCTAAGGATGACTTTTTAAGTTTTCCTGATTCTGAAAAAGAGAAGATTGTTAATGCAATTTTTGATCAGAGTATTCGCCCTGCTTTAGCGAATGATGGAGGAGATTTAACCTTAATTGGAATTAAAGGAGAAGAAATTCGTATTCGCTATGAGGGTGCTTGCGGGACTTGCCCAAGTTCTAGTCAAGGTACATTGAAGTTTATTGAGGAGATGATTCGTGAAAATCTTCATCCGAGCTTAAAAGTAATTTCCATCTGATTTGTTACCCAAATACTTTTTCCCCATTCAAATTGTTTAATTATTCGGGTTGATAGGGGCAAGCTATTTCGATTTTAGTGGATTGGATAATCGGTGATAAATTTCATAGCTTCATCGTTGTCTTTAGCTAAGTAATAAGAGTTTAAAAATTTTTCTTTAGCAAGCTTTTGTTGAACAACAGACTCAAAAAAACGGATCAAATGGGTAAAATAGCTTTGAAAGTTTAATAAAACTATAGGCTTTGTAATTTGTTTCAACTGAATGAGGGTTAACATTTCCGCAATTTCGTCTAAGGTGCCAATACCTCCAGGAAGAGCGATAAAAGCGTCTGATTTTTGTTCCATCAGCATTTTTCTTTCCCGTAAATCGTCAGTTACAATAAATTCATCCGCATCTACAAAGTCAATGTCCTTTCCTAAAAAAATTTTGGGAAAAATTGCAACGACTTTACCTCCAGCTTTTTTGGCACCTCGGGCAACGGATCCCATTAATCCAATCGAGGCTCCTCCGAAAACTAGCGATATGCCATCCTGTCCTATTTTTTCGCCTAATTCAGTCGCTAAATCTAGATGAGCCTGAGAGGCGTCTGGACTTGAAGCGCAGAAAACACATATTGATTTGATTTTCGACATAAAATTAAATAAAGGGGATTTCTTTAGATGTCAGGGCTAAATAAGTTTTTATATTCGCTAATTGCAAACCGATCGGTCATTCCAGAAATATAATCGCAAATTAATCGCTCCTTAGAGCCTAAATGTTTTCTTGATAAAACTGTCGGAGGAAGTAAGTCATTATTTTCTATATATGCGTTAAAAATATTGGTCAAGTATATTTCTGCTTTAAAATCCATCCTCAATACTCGAGGGTGTCGATACATATTTTTAAATAAAAAGTTTTTTAATTCTTTAAGTTTGTCTCTAATTTCAGGACTAAAGTCTCCGGTTTTTTCATTACACACACGTATTGCTTTTACTGAATTGACGGCGTATTTTTCAATATTTTTAGAAGTATTTTCTCTAAAATCTGAAACTAGTTTGTTTATTATATTTCTTACCATTAAATATTTTTTGAGCTTATCATCTAAATTTGAATACTGGCCAGTTAGTTCTGCTTCATTTTCCTCCCAAAGAGCGTTGGAACTTAATTGATCTGGGGATAATAAGCCTGAAGTTATGCCATCGTCCAGGTCATGGGCGGTATAAGCAATTGCGTCTGAGCGATCGGCAACTTGTCCTTCCAAAGAAGGGTGTTTTATCTCGGCCGATATTGTAATAGGGTTTTCTGGGTCTTTTTTATGTTTACAAATCCCTTCCAAAACTTCCCAAGAAAGGTTCAAACCATCAAATTCCGGATATTTTTTTTCAAGAAATTTTATAATCCGTAGGCTTTGTTGATTGTGCTCAAACCCATCAAACTCTTTCATTAAGCGATTTAAAACTGATTGACCATTGTGGCCGAAGGGCGGATGTCCTAAATCATGAGAAAGAGAAATGGCTTCTGTTAAATCTTCGTTTAGCTGAAGCGATTTAGCAATTGATCGCGCTATTTGAGCGACTTCCAAAGAGTGTGTGAGGCGAGTTCTATAATAATCACCTTCCCGATATACGAAGACCTGGGTTTTGTATTCTAACCGTCGAAATGCGGAAGAATGGATAACGCGGTCTCTGTCTCTTTGGAACCTAGTTCTATAAGTGTGTTCTTGCTCCTCATATTTACGGCCTTGTCCTTCATTACTTAAAACGGCGTAAGGAGCTAAGACAGACCTCTCCAGTTTCTCTATGTCTGTTCGTGTGATCAAGTTTAGAATGGCCTAAATTTAAAGGGGGGGGAAGCTGAAGCCGTCAGGGCCCTTTTGTTCCTGAAATTAGTGTTTTGCTTAATTTTTCCCAGTCTGTTTTTTTAATTTCCTCTTGGGTTATTGGACCCATTTGGGAAAACTTGGACAGTTCTTTTTGTGAATAATTTAAACTTTCCAAAACTGTGGGTTGGTTTTCAAATTCCAATTGGGAACTAAATTCGGTTTCAGTAAAATCTTTTGTTTCTTTGGACGCTTGCTGATTAAAAAAGTCTAATGCCCGATCTAATCCATGTTTTTGAGAACTCTGTGAGGTTTTTCCAATATTTACACAACAATCATAATCGTGATACAAACCATAATGGATAAAGCGGTATGGGTTGGTTTTATAAGCTTTCAATAAGTCCGCTGCGGCAAGTTTAAACCTTTTTTCTCGTAAATAGATTTTTCCGCGAAATACTCGAGAAAGAAAATGCGAAGGTTTTATAGTTAAGACCATGTTTAGGTTTAAAATTGCAATGTTTATCCTGCGTTTTTCAAGAGATAGCTGAGCTTGTTGAAAATGTTTCTTTGCTTCACTATCATGGTTATCAATCCATCTAAAAACCAATTCCAAAATTGGAAAAAGTAGTTGTCCGAATCTATATTGAAACCAATTTAGGTTATAGCTGAGCTTTTTGAAATTCATAAACAATGTCACACAAAAAATAGTTGGATGAGTGAATTGTATCTAAATTGTAACTTACCGTCAAACTTTATCGGAGATTGTTTGATTAAATTAAGATATAATTAATGTAAAATATAGCGCTATAGTGTCGACAAACAGGCTCCCGGAAATATTCTAAATTTGAGGTGGTTTCATCTTTATATATTGGAAATTGCGTTTATTTTCTTGACTAATTATGTTAGCTTAACCAAATCGACATGAATTGTATAAATTGCGGATTTATTAGTTTTAAGCTAGCAAATAGGTGCGGAAATTGCGGAACTGAATTTAAGAAGCTTGCCAAAGAGCAGAATGGTTCAATTAGAAATAAGGTTTTCAATGTTTGCTTTGGCTCTTCTAGCGATGCTACCACTTCTGCCATTGCCCCAGAGTCTTCAGTAGGGCCTCCTTTAGCTCTCCAAGCCCAAGCGGTTATAGAACAACAAACAGAAGAAGTTGATTTTAATCTAGATTTATCTGAAGCCTTAGTGGAAGGAACGACTTCCTCTGTATCTTCAGAAATTGAATTAGATGACCCTGGATCGGTGAATGAAAGCTTCGAGCAGAAAGCTGGAACTGATTTGGGGATTGGGATAGCTGCAGGAAGTATTGGTTTGTCTGCAATGATTAGCACCGATACTGAGCAGGGAGCAATTAATGTTGGGGAAGAATTAGAAGAAGATTTTGTTTTAGATCTTGGTTCTGAGGCTGATTTAGAAAATATTGATTCAAATGAAAAAATAGAACAAAAGATCACTGGAGTATCAGATGACATAGATTTTGACTTAGAGCCAAGTTTAGAAGTTTCAGACGCTGAAATCGATATAGAGCCTGCAGAAGCCATAGAGACAGACTTAGAAGTAGAAGGTTTAGACCGAAATAATGGACCTAGTGAAGGCGTAGAGTTGGACTCTGTTTCCAAATTTATTGAAGAGGAAGAGCTAGAGAAAATGAGTGTTCCTGAAGTTGGGGGAAACTTAGATCCGGTAGATGAAGTAGAATTAGATTTAGAGATAAGCGGCGATGTTAAATTAGAATCTGAAGAAGTCCTTGCAGAGCCAGAAAGCAAAGAATTAGATGGCGATGTTGAGTTTGATATAGAACTACTTGAAGCTTCTGATTCAGAAACAAACATAGAGCCCGCTGAAGAAGTGGAAGTTGATGGAGACGTTGAATTCGAATTAAAAGAATTTGATACCGAAAAGGAAGATGAAGTCGGAACAACTCAAAACTTCTACATTCCTGATGGAGATGTCGAATTTGACTTAGAGTCGGATTTAGGCAGCCCAGAAAACAAACCGATATTGGATCCTGGTATTGATCTCAAATTAGAAGAGCCTAAAGACGAGTTTGAGTTCGAGCTAGAACCAGTTTTAGAAATTGCAAATGGTGAAAGTGATTTAGATGTTGGAATAAGCGAAGAGATAGATACTCCACTTGATGAAGATTTTGATTTTGAATTAGAGCCTGACCTAGAAATTAAAAGTGAAGAAAGTAATTCTAATGAAATAGCCGCTTCTTCTGATGATGAAGGCTTTGGGTTCGAGTTAGAGGAATTTCAACCTGCTGAGGATGTACTCGGTTGGATAGTTAATCCAGAGGGTTTATCAGAATACGAACCTGAGGTTGAAAATATACAAGTGGATCTAGTAATTGAAAAAGCTGAACAAACTCTTCAGCCTGATAATTTAGAAGGACACGATGAGGAAGTTCACTTTGAATTAGAGGCACTAGAACCTGCTCAAGGTACAGAGGTGTTAAAAGAACCTGAGTTAAATGGAAGTTTAAGTTTGGAAAACGTTGGGTCGCCTAACAAGGAAAAGGTAGATGCTCCAAGTCTGGAAATAGAGGAAATGGAATTAGATCCGATTGATATTAACCAAGAATTTGATGACGACGACTTAGAATTAGAAATTGAAATAATTGAGGATGATTGAGTTTTATATAGAGTGACCTAATTATTTAGTCATTGAGAGTTTCCTCTTCCCATTGAGCAGTTAAAGTAAAACTTTGAATAAATTCAATTTTTGCTAGAAATTACCTCTCGATCTAGATTTCTCTTTAAAAATTCATTTAAAAAATTGTTTTTGATAGATTGGAGAATATAAATTTATAGGTTATTAATTTTCGAATACTTATTTAAAATAGTGTACATTTTCTATTATCGTGTTATCGAGATGTAAAAGATGGGAAAACAGGCTGGACTATTTAGGCGGTCAGCAGCGTTTCTAATAGATTTTGCGGTTTTAGAAGTGTTGAGAGGGGTGATTTTTAAGCCTCTCTTCGAAGGAAAAGAGATTTCTACAGATCAAATTTATGAAGCCGCTTTAGCGGGGCAGTTGGAAGAATTATCCCAAATGCTAGTTTGGCTTCTTGTTGTTTTACATTTAGTTTTTTTGCTTTGGGGGATTTATTTTATTTGGTTTACCTGGCAGTTAGGTCAAACC
>CAWVUN010000130.1:0-5798 GCA_963932495.1 uncultured bacterium | reverse complement strand
ATGACGACTGATTCTAATCATCGTTATCCTGTTGCAGAGAATATTTTGCATCGGAAGTTTGCAATATCCAAACCGAACGTTTGCTGGGTATCTGTATCTGACATCACCTATATTCCAACACGGGAAGGCTGGGTTTATTTAGCGGTAGTTCTGAATTTGTTAATAGAGAAGTTGTCGGTTGGACTAAGGATTCCCGTATAAAACGATAGTTGGCCGTTGACTCATTAAATAAGGCCATAGGAGAGCGCAGCCCTGGAAATGACTTATTGCATCATTCGGATAGAGGAAGTCAATACGAAAGCGTCTAGTTTCAAGAACTATTGGCTCACCAGAATATTTCTTGTAGTATGATTCTAAAAAGAAATTATTACTATAACGCGGTGGTCGAAAATTTTTTCCACACACTGAAAGTAGAATGCGTCTACAACAAAATCTATGAGACTCGCAAGATGGCCAAATCGGATCTTTTCGAATATATCGAAATCTTTTATAACAGGAAACGACTTCATTTCTATCTCGAATATCAAAGTCCCGTTGAGTTCAGGGAGTTGCAAAATGTTGCTTAACTTCGTGTTCACTTATTACGGGGAAGATCACCTTCCCTTATAGGTCGGTTTCTGGGTTCTCTTAGGATGGAACTCTAGGGCTCCGCCGAGAACTTCAGCAAGACCAAGGATCGGTTCGATGCAGTGAGTTTCGGCCTGAAGTGCCGTTACACCCCTCTCCACCTATTCCACCAAGGGGTACCTTCTAAGAAATATTTAAAATCCTTATTAATTATTTTTAATGTTTTATTCATTCTAGATTAATTTTTAAATCCCATATTTACAATTGTACATAAGTATTTCTCGGAAAAAATTTTACTTAAGTATCAATACCTACTTCCTTGTGGAAAAGGTATTGAGTCTCCATCTAAAAATCGCATCTGTTTATGTTTTTTAAAGCAGGTGGGTTTTCTCCGTTATGAATAAAAATAAAATTATGGAAATTAAAAATAACGATACTGTAGTAAGCGTGGTTATTATTTTTAGCTTATCTGCCTTTTCCGCTTTTTTGACTTGGATTGCATTTAACTATTTTTAAAAATTTTTTATTAATTATTATTAATGTTCTATTCATGTTTTATTAATCTTGTATTGATAAAATCTTAAATGTCAGGTGATTTGACACTCGACATTCTCCTCTTGAGAAAGCCCGCTTAGTTTTTAACTAGGTGGGCTTTTTTTAGTTTTTCCCAACACAATTTGGTAACCAAACGTTTTCTCCTGATATATAGACATAGGAAATATTGTGGGCCTCTTTAATTTTAACTTACCACATAGATGGGATGCAGGTTGAGTTTGCCAATTCACTAGTGGCTAGTTTCCCTGACTCTCAATGCAACGAGTTCCAACCTGATACCGATCTAATTATAATTATTTCGGGTGGGATAAATGCTTGGCGTTATGAAGCTATGTAGATCGCAACCGCATATCGAATCATATCGGGCGAATGGAAACCGGTTATTCAAAAAACACGTTGAGGTTTTATGTATAAAGATCACCACTTTTATAAAGCTTTAGAAAGTCGTTAACAGGCGAATATTTTAGAAGGAAAGTCGGTTATTAAAACTTTTTTCGATAACCCCTTTGGAGTAGCCGAACATTCTGAATTTCTTAATGACTTTGATAAATGGTTGGATGTTATTGCCGAAGCTTCTTAACTTACGAAAACATTTTAGAGATGACAATGGCCCAAGTCATTAGCGTGAAATCTAACATTGATGAACTCATCAAGAAATATACGATCAAAGAAAGCAAAATACCAAACGCTATTAAGAATGCAATTAATAAAACTGGAGCCAAACTGAAAACTCAAACAGATAAATTTGTTCGATCTAATCTTGCGATTAAAAAAGAATTTGTCAGTCCAAGGATCAAACCCAAATCAGCTTTAATTGATCCATTGATTTATGAGTTGCGGGTTTCTAACAAACCTTTCCACGTTATGAGGTTTAAAGGTCTAAGGCAAACCAAGAAAGGAATTAGTTATAAACACGATCCGAATGAATCAAAGAGACTCATTCGAGGTAGCTTTATTGAAAACGTTAGCGGTATATATTCCTAGTATGAGTTCTATCCTAAGATGGGTCCCGAAACCGATCGATCCGTGAAGGCAAAATAAATTTCACCTTATCGAAAAAACAAATTGAACTAATTTGTAAGTATTAAACCAAACGACTAAAAAATAATAGCACCAAGAACAAATGATAGAACGTAATGCCACCATGGAGCTTCCATTAATCCTGCTATCCTTTTCATTAGTTCCATTGATTTTTCTCCCAATGTTTAATAGAGCTTAATTATATCCCCATTTTGGACAAAACCCTTAGACATTTGTTGTCTATCGCGTGTCCCATTATTTCTTTAATCAGATCAAATAAATAAGATTAAAAAAGTTGTGAGGTTGACCACTATATATCTTCAACATTGAACAGCAGTGCTAATATAAAGCTAGAAAATGGCTCTAGATGGTTTGTTGATAGTACTGATAGAATCGACACAAGTCTTTGGCTTGTGACTGAGGTAATTATTATTTTTTTTCAGGGCACACAAATTATTCCCAATTTCACAAATCAGCAACTAAAGTAATCAGTTATATTTAAGAGCCACTTTAGCTAGAGAAAAAACTAATGTCCGGCTACTTCTCGTTTTATACTCTCCTGGTTGACTTTAACTTGTCGAACCGGGAATTCGAAGTCCAATTCTAATACTAGATAAAATATGATGCGTTTCATATCGTAACCGTTTTATGATTGGATTAACCGTATTTTGCACTTAAAGAAATGTATTTCAAGTTGGTGGGATATTGGCATGACTTTGAGTTGTTAAAATCCTGTCAGACTAAGATGATTTTTTCATAGCATCACTTATTAGTCGCCTCAATCAGAACGATATTTTTTTTTGCTTTATCAATGAAATTACCGAGTGCGTTTTCAGGTTCAGTTGGAACAACTGAAATACCTCTCGACGCAAGTAACGTTTCTGGAAGCATTGGCAAAAGGCTTGTTAGATAACTAGATTTAATTGCATAGTTAACATTCTGCGGTAAGGTGCCGAAAGCTCCAACTGCTACTTTAGGATCAAGCGAAGATTGCGTTATACCAATTACTTCTTCACTTTGATTAAATAAAGGCCCCCCACTATTACCCGGTTGTATCTGAACGCTGATTTGAAAGACCGTTGGATCGTCTTTAATACCTGACAATGCATTCACAATACCTTCGGTATATTTCGGGTTTTGACCCATGATCCAATAGGCGGGGTAACCGATAGTGAACACTTTATCACCCATTCTTACATTGGAAGAATTGCCTATTTTAAAATTACTTGGCGGCAGTTGCGCCGACCGTTCCAGTTTTAGAAACGCAATATCGTTCTGCGGGTCTTTTAGTAAAATTTCCGCGTTAATCTTCTCGCCGTTTAGAAACTTAATTTTTATATTTTTAGCTCCGCGAACGACATGCCAGTTAGTGATGACGTAGTCTTTACTGCCAAACATGAAACCAGTTCCGGCATATACGTACTGGATTATTTTAGGAAGTTGTTTCGGCTGTGAGGTTGGAACTTTAGTAACGAAAGGTTGTTGTGGACTTTTTTTTGATCTATTAAAGAAAGGTTGCCCGTTCTGGCAATATTGGTTATTGGGACATCGGGAACAGTGGCCTGTATCTCCGCAAATATAAGTACCTCGATCAGACGGACATGAATGCCATCGATGACATCCTGAACGGTGAGCGTAGGAATCTAAAGTAGTTAGAAGAAATAGTATCCCAATAATAATCTCAAGAAACTTTTTCAAACAGTAACCTATTTTAGTTTAACCACTTTCCATTAAGGGCTAACCATATTTAATACGTATAAATATAGCCAAATTATTTTTTGACCAACCGATTAAAAATAAACATCAATAAGTCTTGAATTCAAGTTTTTAAATTTTTAATAATTATTAGAATTATGAAGAAAAACCGGAAATTTTACAAGCTTCATCAAACTTCCTTGGTATAATCCTGCCATGAAAATTTTAGCCTATTTCTTTATTTCAAGCTTCCTACTTGGCTTCGTCTCCCTTCCTCAGAATCTTCCAGAAGCAGATAAAAGTTTATTCAAAATTTCTGTCAGTACCAGTTTCAGCAGTTCTAAAAGAAAATTAATTAAATTATATTTGAACGCGGGTAAAGACAAAACTCTGTATTGCGGTTGCGCTTTCGATTCCGAAAAGAATATCGATCATTCAAGTTGCTCGTATGAACCGAGAAAGACCACCAATAAAAGAAGCCGAAGATTGGAATGGGAGCACGTTATGCCAGCATTCAAATTTGGAAAAGTGCTTCAATGCTGGAGAGAGCCGATCTGTAAAAGGTCCAACGGAAGACCATTTGGGGGCCGTAAATGTTGCAAGAAAGTTTTGCCAGAATTTAAGCGAATGGAAGCGGATATGCATAACCTATTTCCAGCCATTGGTGAAGTTAACGGTGATCGGTCTAATTACCCTTTTGGTGAAATATCTGGAGAGCCAAGAAGGTATGGTCAATGCGATATTGAAATCAAAAAAAAAGTAGCGGAGCCAACGGAAAGCATTCGTGGCGACATTGCCAGAGCTTATTTCTATATGTCTAACCAGTATGGAGTTCCTTTGATTGGGAGATTTGAAGATATGCTTCGATTATGGCATTTGAATGATCCACCAGACGAATGGGAAATGAACAGAAACACTTTAATCGAAGAAACTCAAGGAAACAGGAATCCGTTTATAGACCATCCTGAACTGGTTGAAAGGGTAATAGATTTTTGAAATACTTTGAAAGAAAAAAATAAGCGAAGACAGCCAAATTAATCTACAAATTGCCCAAACCTGCCCGAATCAGAAAAACTTAGCATTTTTATGCCATAGTTTTGCACCCTAGTAATTTATTTTAAACTCCTCATAATATCCATAGACTGAATTTTATGTATTTAGCTATGGACACCCAACTTACCGAAAATTTTTATTTATCCGAGTTCGATTATAAAATATGGATGTATTGAGAAATTTTATTTTATAAAACTATAACCTCTAATAAAAGGTACTCCCCAGGGGGGGTGCTAACGGGTCGCATGGATATTGCTGAGCAACGCTAGACTTTAAAAAATACAAATGACTTAACTTCAAGGAGGGATTAATGGATGAAGATAAAAATAATATTTTTGTTAGCGCAAAATTTTTGGCAAATATATTTTCAACAAGTGAAAGTGGAGTTTATCAATTAGTCAAAAATGGTGTAATACCAAAGTTCCGTAAGGGAAATTATAAATTCGTAGATTCAGTTCGCGAATATATAAAGTATTCACATGCCAATAATCATAACAAAACAAAATACTTTGACTCAGTTAAAGAGAAAGGTCGGCTTATAAAAGCCCAGGCGGATAAAACAGAAATGGAAGTATCAAAAATTCGTGGAGAGCTAGTCGACATAAAAGAATTAGAAACTGCACTTGAGAAAGTTTTCAAAGCTTTTAGAGAAAGAGCCTTATCTATCCCATCCAAGCTAACTCCTGTTCTATTGAACCAAAAATCTTCTAATGAAATTAGATCAATTTGGATCAAAATTGTTCAACGTAAAACAGGCCATAAAGTGAAAGTTCCAATTCATCCAAAACTTAAAGCCGTATTAAACTCTATTCCCACTCCGATTCATTCGGATAAACGGTTATTTCCCGATTGTAATCCAAAAGCTATTTCAACTGCTTTTCGTAGAGCTTGCGAGCGGGCGGGTAAAA
>CAWVUN010000129.1:0-5802 GCA_963932495.1 uncultured bacterium | reverse complement strand
GAATGGAAAAGATGTAGCAGGTCAAGCCCAAACAGGCACCGGTAAAACAGCCGCTTTTTTGGTTTCGCTTTACGCCCATCTCCTCAGAAACAACACCGAGGAAAAAAAAGGGAAAGGCTGGGTAGCTCCAAGAGCACTCATTATAGCCCCCACAAGGGAGCTAGCGAGGCAAATCCTCAAAGACGCCGATGTCCTTGGTAAATACTGCGACTTCAAAACTCTGTGTATCCATGGCGGTATCGACTACGAAAAACAAAAAAACGAGATTAAAGCGGGAGCAGATATTCTGATAGTCACCCCTGGCCGTTTGATCGACTTCTATAAACAGAAGTTCTTCAGTTTAAAATCTGTAGAAGTTTTAGTCATTGACGAAGCCGACCGTCTGTTTGACATGGGGTTTATCCAAGATACTCGATACATTTTGCGCAACATCGCGCCTTACAACAAAAGACTATCCATGTTGTTTTCGGCGACCCTTTCTTTACAAGTCATGGAGCTCTGCTACGAGCACATGAATAATGCAGAAAAAATCCAAATAGAACCGGGAAAAGTTGTCGTAGACGAAGTGGAACAATCTATTTACCACGCCGATTCAACAGAAAAGTTGAACCTACTTTTTGGATTGCTAAAAAAAGAAGGCGCAGAAAAAACCATCATATTCTGCAATACTAAGCGCGCTGCAGAAAATGTAGAAGCCCAACTGAGCCACAATGGTTATAAAGCCTCGCAGATTAGCGGCGACGTCAACCAAAGAGTGCGAATTAAAGTATTAGAAAAGTTCAGCAAAGGCGAAGTCCAGATATTAATCGCGACCGATGTGGCCTCCAGAGGACTGCACATTGACGACATCAGCCACGTTATTAATTACGATATCCCGCAAGACCCAGAAGACTATATACATAGAATTGGTAGAACCGCCAGAGCGGGTGCCAAAGGCATCGCCATTTCGTTAGGATGCGAAGACTACATTCAGCACTTAGAGCGGATAGAAGAGACCTTAAAAGACAAAATCCCGATAGTGTGGCCGGATGAAAGTTTATTCGTCGATTACAAAAAAGCCCCCGATAGACCCGATAAAAGACGATCAGGACCTCCGCCAAGAAGAAACGGAGCCCCAAAAAATGGATCGCGACCCAACCGTAGTCGAAGCAGCAGACCTCCAATCCGCAATCCACGACGCGGCGGCACCTCAAAAGGGTAAAGTTTAATAAATATCTAGTTAAGCAAATTAACATTTTGTCGCTTTGTTGAAAAAAGAACCGACTATATCAAAGCAATGTACGAAACAATTGGTAATTTTACGCGGACATATTCCTGTCCCCGCTTCCAAAGTCACTTTAGCCTATAGCAAAAGTGTGAAAGGCCGATTAACAGGACAAATCATATAAGCTAGAAAAGATATGGGAAGCATAGCTCGCTAATTCGATAGCATGTTGGCGAGCGCACGAAACTCTCTAGATAATTCCTCAAGTTGTTTTAAATATTGCTCTTGTTCTGGTCCAACTATAACAGGCATACTTTTTGCTTCATAAGTCCCTACTAAAGCTACTTCTAATTTATTAGTTTCTTCGTCTCCGATATCTTCACGAATTAATTCTGGGAGTTACTTGATATAAGAACGGAGTTCACTACATTCAGCATTTGGCTTTTCAATATCCCTATTCACAAATGAAGCGATGGCCGGTTTCCGTATTGTTTTTTCCACCGAAGACATCGCAGCAATAACTTCCTAAATTGCTGGCGACGAAATCGACGACTTACGCATACTCTCCAGAGGTTATAACGACTCCCATTTCATGATCGCAAAACCCAACTTAATGGTTCCTCTCAGCAGAGCGGATATGTTGATTTATCAGCGAATGGAATTAGAAATTGGTTGACTTCCTTTGCTCATCCCGGGAGCTCGCAATCCAAACATCACTGTTGGACAACCGGGATTGCTTAATGTTGCAGCCGCAATTGATCCCATTAAAATTCCGATTAAATTGGATCGCTCAATGGGAGATATTCATCCTTTTGGGAATCCTCATTTTCATCTAGATCCTATCAACGACATTAAAATCTCTAAACGCATTGCAGACCCTCTATCTCTTCTACTCCCAAAGAGTTCGGAAGTTTTTAATAAAAACTACAAACTATTCTCCGAAAAAGTCCAAACACCTCTTAAAGATGGGGGAAAACGTATGAAGCCGTTTGCGAGGTTAAAAATTGTGACTTATCATCGAATTTGGAGTTATTTTTTTAGACGCTTTGGACTTCAATATGGAGGTGACATAGAAATCAAACCCAGATTGCCGCCAACAGCCAAACACCTAAAAATACTCGTTGATACGATGAATCAAAACAATATCAATGTAGTCATCCAAGCAAATTTTTCTGAAGAGCACTCTTCAGAATTTATTAAAAATCAAACTGGAGCCAAAATTCTTGTGCTTCCCGCATCCGTTGGGGGCGTAGAAGATGTAGAAAGCTTTTTCGATCTTTTTGAATATGTGGTATCCAAATTCGAGAAAGAAGTTCCAATTCTTTCTACAAGACTGACAACCCGCTGACTTTTTAATTTGTCGTAATATCAAAAGACTTATACAATAGTTTCAAAATCAGAATTAGACCAAATAATCCAATAATTTGGATTTAGCAGGATAAATAATTTTATGAATTGTCTCCCTGATACTCTCGAAGGGCGACCATCTATCGCTAAGTTCGCGTAGAGAATAGTTTGATCTTTAAATGACAAAAAAAGAAATTATTCGAATAGAAAACGTTTCCTTTAGCTACGGCGGACCCAAGGTATTGGAAAATGTAAACCTTTCTATTATGGAAAACGAGTTTATTGGAATAGTGGGACCCAATGGCGGCGGTAAAACCACACTGCTAAAAATTATCTTAGGGATATTGGAACCAGATTACGGCAAAATATCGATATTTGGTAGTTCTACAGAAAACAGTCGAAGCGAAATCGGGTACATGCCGCAAATCGCTAAGTTCAATCGCGATTTCCCTATCACTGTTGAAGAAACCGTTTTATTGGGCCGACTAGGCAGGACATCCAAATTTGGCTTTTATAAAAAGGCAGATAAAATCATTGCGAAAAGAGCGATGGAAGATGTCGAAGTCTTGGAGTTTAAAGACAGAACTATTGGCAGCCTTTCCGGCGGACAACTTCAAAGAGTATTGGTCGCGCGAGCCTTGGCCTGCGAACCTAAAATTTTGATTTTGGACGAACCTACAGCCAACGTCGACTTGCGCATCGAAAAAGACATTTTCGAATTACTCAAAGTTTTAAATGAACGCATAGCGATATTAGTAGTTTCGCACGACATCGGTTTCATATCAGAATATATTCACCGAGCGGCATGCCTCAACCGAACACTGATCACCCATCAAATTTCCAGTTTGGACGGAGAAGCCATCCAAAGTTTATATGGGAAACACGTAAAAATGATTGCCCATGATCATAGCCACGGTCATAGCCACGGTCACTCGTAAGGAACGATTTAACTCATGTCAGAATTTTTCGAAGCACTAACATCTCACTATTTTTTACAAAACGCTCTTTTTGGTGGAATCCTCGCCAGTATTGCTTGTGGCGTAGTGGGTTCCTATGTCGTTGTTAAGCGCATCAGCTATCTAGCCGCTGGTATATCCCACGCGATTTTAGGCGGAATGGGAATCGCTTACTTTTTCGGGAAAAGTCCTATGGTCGGCGCGTTGATAGCTTCCGTTATTTTCGCTCTCATTCTAGGTTGGGTCAGCCTGCGTTGGAAACAACAAGAAGACACCATCATCGGCGCATTGTGGTCCATGGGAATGGCAGTGGGGATTTTGTTTTTATCGAAAGCCCCTGGATATCATATGGATTTGATGAGTTATCTATTTGGCAATATTCTCATGATTTCCCGAGAGGATTTATATTTGATAGGAGGATTAGACCTCGCAATATTGCTCACCGTGGGATTGTTTTACAAACAATTACTAGCTGTAGCATTTGACGAAGAGTTTGCCAAGTTACGTGGGATTAGCGTGGAATGGTTTTACATTCTGTTTTTGATTTTGATTGGCTTCACTGTCGTCATCATGATTCGAATTGTCGGCTTGATTTTAGTTATAGCCTTACTCACCATACCGCCAGCCATAGCGAATCACTATATTCGGTCGCTCAATCACATGATGATACTAGCGGTCATACTCGGGATCTTTTTCACCTGTTCCGGGTTAGCTCTGTCTTACGAACCCGACCTCCCCTCCGGCCCCATGATCATTGTCTTGTCCGCTACCGCGTTCATCATTTCCGTACTCGCGCAAAACGCCTTCCGCAAAAAAAGGTTTTGATTTATTTGTAGTGATTATTCCTGTTTGAAATTCACCCAAAACCCTATTATTTTTACCATCAGCACCAATAACTTTAATTTGCTTATTACAGAAAATTTTCTTTAATAATCAAGGTTATCAGACCATAAAAACACATTAGCTTTCTATTTTTAAATCTGATAAAATTTTCAATAGTTTTTTTATAAACTATATAAAATTTAAAGGAGGTGAAAATGAAAACTCTCAGAGAAATATCTGTTTTGATTATTTGCGTGTGGGTGGGATTGAGCTTTGTCGGTTGCGCTAGCGGACCGGAGTCCAAAGACAAAGCTGCAAACAACCAATCTAAACCTTCTGCTGCCAAAGATTCTCACGGTTACTAATTTCAGATAGTAGTAAAAAAGTATTTCCTACTATCGTTTATGCCGAGGCGAGCACTGAAAGTTTTTCTTTAATATTGTGGCGTTCGTGGTGGCCTAAGTATAATAATCCATCGGACAACGAATAGTTATGCGGAAAGGTTTCTACTCTCTCGTTGAGCCTTGCTACCATCTCTTCATAAACAACGGTCGCTTCTTCAGCATTCATCCCTATACTAATATCATAAGAATAACCTAAGCTCAGATCATGTTCTGGCGGAGTGTATAAATTCGAAATATGCCATTTTTGAGCATTTTTCTCCAGAGGAGTTCCTCTTTCTAAATCAAACTGAGACATGATTGCGGAAAACCCTGGCGTTTCTAGCATCAAAGGATTATCCAACACAAAGTTGAGAGTATCCAATACCTCTTCGCGAGTTTCTGTTGGGAATCCGCAGATCAAATAGAAATGCATTGCAATGCCTATATCCATACATTGCTTGACGGTTCCGTCGATGACTTCCAGCTCAACGCCTTTGTCCATACAATCCAGAACTCTTTGATTGTATGATTCCAAACCAAAAATCAATTTCCTCAATCCGGAGCGATACAACATCTCTAGCCGGTTTCCACGCAGCAAACTTTTTTCAAATTTTAGCTCTCCTGTCCACTGGACCTTGACACCTTCCTCAACAATTTTTTCTGCAAACGATTTGAGGAAGTTGATGGGCAACGCTTCGTCAGTGAAAAAGAAGTAATTACAGTCGTATTTTTCTTGCAAGTTTTTGAAATCCTGAACAACGTTCTCAGCATAGCGTACATGGAAATCCATGTGATCAAACGGAATCGAACAAAAAGCACATCGCTCCCAGTAACAACCGCGCGACCCCATAACCGGCAATACTCTTTCTGGAGTTAGATACAGGTCGAAAGGCATTCCGTCAAAGTCCGGAGTAGGCAACAAGTTCAAATCTTCTTTTGCAAAAGGTCGGTTAACGACTACTTTATCTTCCTTCTCGTAAATCAAGTTTGGAACTTTTGTTAAGTCCCCTTCCCCGCGCAACTGTTGAACCAGATTTAATAAAGGCGTCTCGCCTTCGTGGACTATGAAACTATCCACAAACTTAAATAG
>CAWVUN010000128.1:0-5825 GCA_963932495.1 uncultured bacterium | reverse complement strand
CGATCTGATCAATATGCAAGATCGCGAGGTTTTAGAAGACTTGATCATCGGCGCAGTTAACGAAGCTAATAAAAAAGTAAAAGAAATGTCTCAAGCCGAGATGTCGAAATTAACCGGCGGATTAAAACTCCCCGGATTATTCAGCTAATCTCTGCTTAGGCAGAGCACTTCCCCCTTCTTCCCTACCAAACTTGTGAAACGTCCTGAATCTCTATCCGCGCTTATCGCCGAACTGAAAAAGCTACCAGGAATAGGCCAAAAAACGGCTGAAAGGTTATCGTTTTTTATTATGCGGCGTTCAAAAGAGCAAACTGACAAATTAGCTCGGTCTATAATTAACGTTAAAGAAAAGATTATTCTTTGCAATATTTGTAATGGAATATCTGAAAGTGCTACTTGTGGAATTTGTTCCGATCCAACTAGAACTTCAGAATCGATATGTGTTGTAGAGGAGCCTTATGACGTTTTTGTTTTGGAAAACGTTGGAGAGTTTAGCGGAACTTACCATGTACTTATGGGAGCGATATCTCCATTGGACGGTATTGGTCCGGACGATTTGACGATTGAGCCTTTGAAACAAAGAATTCAAAACGGCGGTGTCAAAGAAGTGATTGTGGCGACGAATCCAAACATGGAAGGCGAATCAACAGCAGTTTACCTAGCGCGAATTTTGAAACCGCTTGGAGTGAAGGTCACTCGTATTGCGCGAGGGTTGCCTGTTGGAGCGGATTTAGAATACGCCGATCCCGTTACTTTATTGAAGTCTCTTGAAGGTCGGAGAGAGATTGATTGAGTTTTTAACGTGATACTACTCATCCATCCTTTGTTTGCAAAGTCGGCTCGCGGCGAAGATCAGTTTTAGAGGTTCCCGTAAAGTTTTTTTTATTCAGCGTTTCCCCAACAAAGCGATCGCATGGGCTGAGATACCTTCTCCGGAACCCTCAAACCCCAACTTTTCAGTCGTAGTCGCTTTTACATTCACTCTTTCGTCGGAAATTTCCAACGCCATGGAAATGTTGGACTTCATCGAGCTCATATAGGGAGATAATTTGGGTTTTTGCGCGACGACGATAGAGTCGACGTTAGAAATTTTAAAACCTTTTTGATCGCAAATAGCACCCACTTTTCTTAATAGTAGGATGCTGGAGATGCCATTCCATTGAGAATCTGTATCTGGAAAGTGTTGCCCAATATCGCCCGCGCCGCAGGCACCCAGTAAAGCGTCGCAAATGGCATGAAGCAAAACATCGGCGTCGGAATGTCCGACTAATCCCATAGAGTGAGGGATATCGACTCCGCCGATAATCAGTTTTCTCCCGGACTTTAAACGGTGAACGTCGTATCCGTTACCAATTCTGAACATGGATTTCGATGGCCAATGGTTTAGTTAGTGCGGAACGGCTAAAAGTTTCGACGCTTCTTCCCGTGCCCATCCGTCAGCTTCTAAAACGTCATCGATCGTGTTAATGGGTTGGCAGTGATGATTGTCCATCGTTGATTTTATGATTTCGGAAATTTCTTTAAAGGAGATTCGTTCTTCTAAAAATCCTTTAACCGCAATTTCGTTTGCAGCATTTAGGATAGCGGGCATTGTTTGTCCGGTTTCTAGAGCGCGGAATGCCAATTTTAGACAAGGAAATTTTTCAAAGTCTGGTACTTCAAAATCCAAGCGAGCAACTTTTGCAAAATTTAAAGTTGGAAGATCGGCTTCCAATCGATCTGGGTAAGACATGGCGTAAGCAATAGGAACACGCATGTCTGGTAATCCCAATTGGGCCATTATAGAAGTATCGGTAAACTCAACCATCGAATGGATGATACTTTGAGGATGAACGACAATTTCTACGGGTGTGTCGAGACCAAACAACCATTTTGCCTCAATATATTCCAAACCTTTATTCATCATGGTGGCAGAATCGATGCTGATTTTTGGACCCATAGACCAATTTGGATGTTTTAAAGCCTGGCTGACAGTTATGTTTTCCATTTGGTCGAGAGTGTGAGTCCGAAACGGTCCTCCAGATGCGGTTAAAATAATTCTTTTGACGCGCTTTTTATTTTCTCCGTTTAATGCTTGAAGGATAGCACTGTGTTCACTGTCGACTGGGATGATTTTACATTTTCCTTTAGCTGCTTTTAAAACAATTTCTCCCGCAATGACTAAAGCTTCTTTGTTTGCTAAGGCAATGTCTTTTCCTTTTTGAATGGCGGCAAAAGTCGGAGCCAAGCCAGCTCCGCCTACGATAGCGGAAACAACCAAATCCGTCTCGTCTAAACAAGCAACTTCTATAGCACCTTCTTGTCCAGACATTATTTCTGGACAAGATCCTTCAATCAATTTTTTTAATAGATCAATATTTCTTGGGTTTAGAACGGAAACAATTTTTGGTTTGAATTTATTAATTTGGTTGGCTAGAACTTCAATATTGTTTCCGCCGCTCAAACCTAAAATTTTAAATTGGGTGGGGTTTCTTTCAGCAACGTCTAGTGTATTAACACCGATCGACCCTGTTGAGCCGAGAACGGATATATTTTTCATAGTGGATTTCCGAAAATTGGAAATGAATATCGTCGGCTCGTCTTGAAATAACCAACGATTAGGGGAAGGTCAACCAACTACTAGATAAGCATAGTAATAATAAAAAAGAGGTCCACCAAATATTAACCCGTCGACTCTATCTAAAATGCCACCGTGACCCGGAATCAATTGACCGGAATCTTTTATTCCTGCATTTCGCTTCATCATAGATTCGGTTAAATCCCCGAATTGTCCGATCATACCGCATAATAATGACATAATCAAACAATGGTTTAGAGGGATATCGATGACGAATACCAAATTGGCCGCCGCTCCTACTAAAAGACTGCCCAGAAGACCAAATATAGAACCCTCAATAGTTTTGTTCGGACTAACGGAGTAGGCCAGCGGGAGTTTGCCAAAAGCTCTGCCGCCATAATAAGCGGCGGTGTCGCCTCCCCAAACAATGGCGAATAAAAAGAAAATCAGGGAACTACCGCCTTCTAGGTTTCTGATTAAAATGAGGTGCCCTAATAGACCGGCCACAAATGCTATGCCAAAAAAAGTATAAGCGATTTGATCTGTAGAAACTTTGATGTTATTTCCGGCAACGAACCAAGTTACGCAAATAGCGAAAAGGGAGAAAATTAAAATTGCTACTGCAATTCCTGGGTCGAAGTAGATTCCTAAACACAGAAAAAACGACAGAATCATACCCGTTTTTTGGTAACAATGAACCCCAATATTTGAAGCAATTGTGTAAAACTCACGGGTTCCTAGAAAGATACCCGTTGTGGCTAGTAGGAAAAAAGTGTAGGTAGGAGCCAAATAAACTATAGCAAAAAAAATAGGGAGAAAAACGACCCCGCTTAAAACGCGTTTCAAAACTTCGACCTCTTAACGGCCCTACTCAGAAAACAGATCTATGCAAAAAAATACAGAAACGGTGATTCTAAAAGGACAGCTTTTACGATTTGATAGCGTTATCCGTTCGAAGCGTTTCAAGCTCATTATGCGTTCGCCGATTTCATAAGGGAGGTTTCTTTTAATATTTGTTCTTGAGTTTTTCCAAACCGTCTTTCACGGCCTTGGTATTCGATCAATGCTTTAATAAAGTCGTTTTCAGTAAAATCTGGCCAAAAGACATCAGTGTAATGAAGCTCGGTGTACGCGATTTGGTAGAGAAGAAAATTGCTTATTCGCATTTCTCCACTCGTTCTAATCAATAAATCGGGATTTGGGAGATCGCGAGTGTAAAGAAAACTTTCAAAAAGATCGGAGTCTATGTCTTCTGGGCGTAAGCTGCCTTCGCGAACTTTAAACGCTATTTTCTGGACTGTGTCCAGAATTTCTTGTTGGCTTCCATAGCTCAAAGCTAAGGTTAAGACCAATCCTGTATTGTCTTTTGTTTCGTTTTTAACGTGCGCAATTAGTTTTTGAATTGCTTTTGGGAACTCTTCTATTCGCCCTATCGTATTGAAACGAATGTTCTCTTTGCGCATTCGTTCAAGTTCTTTTTTTAAGTACTGATCCAGGATTCTGAGAAGAGCTTTTATTTCCCCTTCGGGTCTGTTCCAGTTTTCGTCGGAAAAAGAGTAAAGAGTGAGGGCCTCAATGTTTAATTTACAACACAGAGATACAATTCGGTCAACTGTCTTAACGCCTTCGCGGTGCCCTTGGACTCGGGCCAGAAGGTTTCTTTTAGCCCAACGGCCATTGCCATCCATAATAATGGCGACATGCCTAGGCAGTCGTGCCCGATCAATTTGGTTAAGTAATTCGGGTTCTGTAGACGACATTGAGTCTTCGAAACTAAAGGTGATTTAATTAAAGTTCAGATTTGTACCAATCGGGTCAATTATATAATGAATTTCGCTATTACGGGGAGACTTTTATCATCATGCCACAGTTTGGAAATAGCTTAATATATGTCAGAAATTAATTTGAGAAAATATTAAGAAAAATTTATCGATAGCTATTGATTCAAACGTCTAAAATATCTTTTTCTTTAGCGGCAGCAATTTTATCCATTTCTACTATATAGCTATCGGTTTTCTCTTGTAATTTATCTTGTCCTTTTTTGCAATCGTCTTTGGAATAGCTTTCTTTTTCCAAGTTCTTTATTTTGTCATTGTATTCCCGTCTAATGTTTCTAACTGAAACCTTGTTTTCTTCGACGGTTTTTTTAAGCAATTTAACAAGTTGTTGACGTCTTTCCCCAGTAAGAGGAGGAATTACTAGGCGGATGAGTTTGCCGTCATTATTAGGCGTGAGCCCTAAGTCCGAGGCTTGGATACATTTTTCAATATCTTTTAAGGCTGCAGCATCCCAAGGTTGGATCGTAATCGTCTGGCTATCGGGCAAACCTAGAGTTCCTACTTGGGCTAAAGGTGTTGAGTTTCCATAATAATCTACTCGTAGGTCTTCAACGAGAGCTAGGGATGCCTGGCCCGTTCTAAGTTTTCCCAAATCCTTTTGGAGATGAGAGACCGTTTGTTTCATTTTACCGGTAGCTTCTTCAACATATGCATCAATCATTCGTTATACTCCTACAACAGTACCAAGTTTTTCGCCTAACAAAACCTTTCGGATACTGCCCTTTTGGCGAACGTTAAAAACCACTAGAGGCATTTTATTATCCATACAAAGAGAAACAGAAGTTGAATCCATAACCTTCAGTCCTTTTTGTAAAACTTCAATGTAAGATAAAGACTCATATTTAACCGCTTTATCGTCTAACATCGGATCTGATGAAAAAATACCGTCGACTTTTGTTGCTTTAAAGATCACTTCCGCTTCAATTTCCATAGCTCGAAGAGAAGCTGCAGTATCCGTTGTGAAATAGGGGTTTCCCGTTCCAGCGGCAAAAATTACTACTCTCCCTTTTTCGAGATGGCGAATGGCTTTACGCCGGATATAAGGTTCGGCGAGTTTATGGATTTCCAATGCGGTCTGAACTCGAGTTTGTACTCCAGCACTTTCTAAAGAATGCTGCAATGCTAAAGCGTTGATCACTGTTGCAAGCATACCCATATGGTCGGCGGTTACTCTCTCCATCCCCATAGCGGTAAAAGTATCGCCTCTCAGAATGTTTCCACCACCTATCACAATAGCAATTTCTACATCTAACTTTTTGCAATCGATAATTTCGGAGGTGATGCTTTCCAATGCTTCTTGATCGATTCCGAAAGCTCCATTTTTTGAAGCTAGGCTTTCTCCGCTCAGTTTTAGCAGAACTCTTCGGTATTTAGACTTTTCAGTCCCAGTTTCTTTAGTTTCCAATTTCGTATCGGGTAAAGTCTCCAAC
>CAWVUN010000127.1:0-5829 GCA_963932495.1 uncultured bacterium | reverse complement strand
AAAAGTAGATGGTGTTATTGAAGACCTCACTTGGGAAATTTATCGCGATACCTTGATCGAACAAGCTGAACAAGGCGTTGACTATTTTACAATTCACGCTGGTGTTTTATTGCGTTACGTTCCTCTAACGGCTAAGCGGATGACTGGGATTGTTTCTAGAGGCGGTGCCATCCATTCTAAATGGTGCTTGTCACATCATAAGGAAAATTTTCTTTATACCCACTTTGAGGATATTTGCGACATCATGAAAGCGTACGATGTCAGCTTTTCGTTAGGTGACGGATTGCGACCAGGTTCATCCGCAGATGCAAATGACGCTGCTCAATTTGGCGAGTTAGAGACATTAGGCGAATTGACCAAAATAGCTTGGAAACACGATATCCAAACGATGATTGAAGGTCCTGGTCATGTTCCTATGCATTTAATAAAAGAGAACATGGATAAACAGTTAAAGGAATGTCATGAAGCGCCATTTTATACTTTAGGCCCTTTAACGACTGATATCGCCCCTGGGTATGATCATTTTACTAGTGGAATCGGAGCGGCGATGATTGGCTGGTTTGGTTGCGCCATGCTTTGTTATGTGACTCCTAAGGAGCATCTGGGGTTGCCAAACCGGCAAGACGTGAAAGACGGTGTAATAGTTTATAAAATTGCTGCGCATGCCGCAGATGTTGCAAAAGGACATCCGGGTTCTAGAGTTCGTGACGATGCTTTAAGTAAAGCTCGGTTTGAATTCCGCTGGGAAGATCAATTTAATCTTTCGCTTGATCCCGAAACAGCGCGTAGTTACCACGATGAAACGCTTCCTGGGCAATCTGCAAAAGTAGCCCATTTCTGTTCGATGTGCGGTCCTCACTTTTGCTCGATGAAAATTACTGAAGATGTTCGTAAATATGCAGCAGAAAATAACTTGGAAGATGATAAAGCTCTTGAGGCGGGAATGAATGAAATGTCTCAGACCTTCAAAGAGACTGGTGGAAATATTTATTCCAACGCGCCTCTTGAAGAACCCGAAAAAGCCTAATTCGAAATTTTTTTAAAAAAGCGAGGGCTGTTAAGCCCTCGCTTTTTTTTTTCAGCGTCATAATAAAGAAAATAAGTATCAATTAGATTCGAGCTGCCTGTGAAAAGTAAGAAACTCCATTTTACTTTTTATAAGTAACTAACGTAGCTTGAAAAATAAAATGTAATATTTTGGTTTTAACTAAAGATCTGACGGAGTCAAAGTTCTGGCTGAAGCATCTTCTGGATGAATCAAGAGATCTGACTGGCGGAGGTCATCGCGAATATCGTCTTCGGTAAGTATACTTCTAATCTTTGTCGCCTTTGCAAAAGGAGTTTTAAATCGCTCTTTTGGACAATAGTCTTTGCCGAAATTACGCCCACTTCGGACTCATAATTCCAACTGACCGTAGTGTGATCCTTTCGTTGGTGCCAAAGTGTTCCTGTTACGAATGTAAAGGTACTTTTGTTAAATTTTCAAAAGGGTTTAGAGTAAACTGAGGAGGTTCTCTACAAAGATGTTGGTTATATTTTGCCTTAAACTTCCAACAGTTAAGTTTTCTGCGCTTATTTCGGCGTCTTTTGCTAATGTCATAACCCGTTGCATGGCGATAGAACCTACTATTCCAATAACAATAAAAACCATAATAAACTCAAAAAAAGTGAATCCTCTTTATTTTTTTTAGTTGGTTAGCCATGTAAATTAAATTTTTAAAGAGTAACTCCGACAATGTATAAAAATCCTAAATAAGTAATATTTTGCATTTCAAATAATTTTGGAGTAGTCGATTATTAGAAGCAATTGATTTTTAGTTAGTTATTTTTATAACGCTACTTTTGAAATATTAAAACTAAAATTTTTAGTTAGTCAAAAATTAATAACTATTTTTTCGACGTAAATTTTTTGGTTATTTGAAGCTATTCAACTTATTCGCTATAAATAAAGATACTTCCCATTTAATAAAAAATTAGGAGCTATATCACATTTACGAATTTTTTTAACATGGTATTTCAAAGGTTTTCGAGCAATTTTTATAAATGTTTTAAGCGGGAATTTTTTTGGTAGTTAGATAGCGGGCGAGAATAACATGAATGGTGATAAGAATTAGGGTGATTTTAATGATCCAAGTTTTTTAAATAAAATGGTGAGGAGATGACTTTTTTTAATATTTCAGAATTTTTAGGAATTCCGTATTAGCATTGCTCCAGAGAAAAGTAAGATAGCCCCAATAGCTCGCTCCCAGTTGATGGGTTGAATGGGTAAGTTAAACCATCCAAAATGATCAAAGACTAATGATGCTAGCATTTGACCGCAGATTATAAAAGCAAATAGGGCGGCAGTTCCAATTTTCGGAGCGGCAATAATGGATGCAAAGACGATGAACGCTCCGCAAAACCCTCCTGTCCAAAGCCACCAGGGGACGGCGACCATTTTGGATATAGATGGCCATGGAGAGCTAGAAAACACCCCAAAAGTAACCAAGGCAACTCCTCCAACAAGGAATGAAACTATGGCGGCAAAAATAGGGCTTCCCGCAATTTTGGCGAGGGCTGAGTTAACGGTAGCTTGGTATGGTAAAAAAGCTCCGCCAAGAAGAGGTAATAAAGTATAAAAATAATTCATGGAGTTGTAGCGAATTTAGGAGAACGCTAAAAAATTAAAGGAAGTAAATCGAGAAAAAGTTTAAAACTCTTAAGGAAACCGTCTAAAGACGGTTTTTGGCTATAAACAGACCTTAAGAAATTCAGGCTTGCAAGCTGCGGTAAGTAAAAAAATTGAATTGATAGAGATGCTCTTAAAAACCAATTTTTTTAAGAGCTCAAAATAAACGCCAGGTAGCAAAATTTTTTTTTAATTTTAAGTGGAAATTATAAAATGCCTTTTAATGAAAGTGCCATGCTTTTTAAATTGCTTGAAGCGTCTTCAACTGCTGTAGCTTCATAGCCGCAATGGGCGGTACAATTTTCGCATTTAGGATTGTTTTGATGGCCATAACTTTCCCAGTCGGTTTCATTCATCAATTCATCAAAAGTTTCGCTATATCCCTCGTCTAAAAGGTAGCAGGGTTTTTGCCAACCTAACACTGAATAGTTTGGGTTCCCCCAAGGGGTACAATTGTATTCTCTTTTTCCTTGGAGAAATTCAAGGTAAAGAGGGGAATGATTAAAGTCCCACTGCTTTACGTTATTTTTAGATAACAATTCTTTAAAATACGAGAAGGTTTTTTTCCTGCCCATAAAGTGGTCTTGGTCTGGGGCGTCAGGATATTGAAATCCTGAAGAAACGGTTATTCCGTCAATATCTAACGGTTTAAGGGAGTCGAAGAAATTTTCTGCTTCCTCAATGCTCACTCCGTCGAAAAGAGTTGTGTTACAAGTAACTCGGAAACCCAAGCGCTTGGCAGTTTTGATAGCGTCGATCGCTATTTTATAGGTTCCTGGTTTATCGACAATTCGATCGTGTTCTTCTTCATTTCCGTCCAGGTGGATAGAAAGAGTTAAGAGATCCGATTTTGGAAGTTTTTCAAAAATCTCGTTCAACAATAGTGCGTTTGTGCAAAGATAAACGTAGCGTCCACGGTCAACCAACCCTTTTACAATCTCGATGATTTGAGGATGCATTAAAGGTTCGCCGCCAGCAATAGATACAATTGGAGCACCACAGTCTTCAACGGCTTTAAAACATTTCTCAGGACTCAGGTTTTGTTTTAAGATTTCGTTAGGTTTTTGAATTTTGCCGCATCCCACACACTCTAAGTTACACCTAAAAAGCGGTTCTAACATCAATACAAGAGGATATTTTTTCCGTCGGGTAACTTTTTGTTTAAAAATATAATAACCGACTTTTAAAGCTTGTTTCAGTGGGATGGCCATAATAACTTAAGGGTAGATTTTCAAAAATTTGGTTGTTAGGAAACCTCAAAAAAATTGGCATCCGTTTGATTTTTAATTATATTGGGCAAGTGAGACACCCGTCAACGATAATTTGTTTAAATTAGGAAAAGTAATGGATGATGAGGAAAAATCGTCACATTCAAATGTTCTCCAAAAAGTGACTGATTCTGTGGGGAAACGCGCAAAGCCATGGAAAAAAATAATCGCACTTCTCATTCTTCCATTTATTTATATAGCGATTGATGGAACCCTAACCTACGATATATTCGATTTTAAGCTAGATACTCCATTTGAATGGATTACCTTTTTAATAGTATTAGTCCTTTTCTTAGCTATTTACATTACAGATAAAGAACAAGCCAAGACTTCAAAACGGAAAGATTGACGGGTATTGCAATTCAAACAAATGTTTAAAAATTAAACAGAATACTTATCCAGCATTTGTCGCGCTCTAGCGGCATGAATGTAGTCTTCTAATTTTGTATATAGTTTTTCAGCTTTTTTAAGATGTGCGATGGATTTTTCTTCGTCTGGAATGTTTTCGCTGTAAATAATCCCCAGCATGTAATGACCTTCCGCAAAATCGGGTTTCAACCGAATTGTTTCTTGTAGTGAATGGCAAGAGTCCTGGTAATGCATCATGTCGAAGTAAACTAAAGCGAGGTAATAATGCCACTCGGCGGAAGAAGGATTTAACTGCACTGCCATTTTGAAAGAATGCGCAGCGTCCGAAAAACGGGAAGACATCCGATAAGCTATACCTAAATAATAATGAATTTGAGGGTTTTCGGGATTAATATCGGAAGCTCGGATTAAAATTTCTAGCGCTTCCTCAAATTCGTTTTGTTTGATGTAGGAAGCTCCAAGCGCTATATGGGCATGATGGAACTTAGGGTTAATACGGATCGCTTCTTTAAAAGCTCCAATGGCACTGTTTATTTTGTTAATCCCCGCATCTTGCAAACTTCCGTAGGCGATTCCCATATTGTAATAAGCGTCCAGATAATTGGGCTTATGGTGAATTGCTTCGCGATAAGCGTCGGAGGCTCCTTGGAAGTATCCTATGTTTTGTAGTCTCAGTCCTTCTTTTAACCACTCTTCTGCGGCTTTTTCTTTATCGATTCCTTTATCGTCAGGTTTTAAAAGCTGTACGGCTAAGCTGGCACTGTGAAGATCGTCTTGCTTTATATATAGATCTTCGGCTTGTTTTAAATATTTTGCAGCGCGCTTTGGGTTCCTCAATTTTTTTACATGCATGATACCTAATTTGAAAAAACCATCGGCGTAATCCGGTTGAATCCGAACAGCTTCTTTAAAGGCTTTTCGAGCGGATGGATGCAATCCGAATTCGATGTAGGCATCCCCCAGCATGGAATATGCCTGAGCCATACTGCGATCCTTTTCTCGCGAAATTGGGTCATCTTCGCTCAAATTATCAGGATATCTTCCTAACCGGTCAAAACTCAAAGTCAACCAGTGATTGATAATTGAGAAGTCAGGATCGAGCAAAACCGCTTCTTTATAAGCAGCTAAGGCCTTTTTTAATTGCCCTTTTCGCCAATGGCCTCTTCCAAGATCGATAAAAATCTGAGGACGGTTGGAAACGTATTTAACGGTTCTTTTGTAATTCTCCAACTCTTCTTTGGTTTTCCCCAGATTGCCGTAAACATATCCCATCAAATGGTAGGCAGGATAAGCGTCCGGGTTTAGTTCAATGGCAATTCGAAATTGTTTTAGAGCTTCTTTGTTTTGACCGCGTGCGCAAAACTTAATTCCATTTTCAAAGGCATCCGAATTTCCCCAAGAGTAAGGAAACAGGTCGCTTAGTATTGAACACAGTCGTCCAACAGCTTGATCGGAAGTTCTTATTTTGGAGATTTTATCGACTAAACCCGGATTGGTTTTAGCTAATTGTTCTCCTAAAGTAGA
>CAWVUN010000126.1:0-5839 GCA_963932495.1 uncultured bacterium | reverse complement strand
GGATACGCCTTTTGGAAAAGCTTCTGACCGCTTAATTGTGGGAGAATTAGATGGAGAGCAATTAGTCTTTCTTCCAAGGCATGGTGTGGGGCATAGAGTCCCTCCGTCCGAGATTAATTTCAGAGCCAATATTTTTGCCTTAAAAAAGGTGGGTGTTGAAAGAATTATTTCAGTCAGTGCTGTAGGAAGTATGAAAGAACATATTGAGCCAGGCCATATCCATATACCTAACCAATTCATTGATCGAACTCACAGACGAATAAGTACTTTTTTTACCGATGGTATTGTGGGGCATGTTGGGTTGGCCGACCCAACATGCAATGAATTAGCTTCGGTTTTAAGCGACTCTTCAAAAGAATCGGGAGCCACCGTCCATATGGGAGGTACCTATATTTGTATTGAAGGCCCACAGTTTTCAACGCGAGCGGAATCAAATCTTTATCGCCACTGGGGAGTAGATATTATAGGAATGACCAATGTGACAGAAGCCAAATTAGCTCGAGAGGCGGGAATCTGTTACGCAACAGTCGCTTTGGTAACTGATTTTGATTGTTGGCATGAAGAAGAAGAAGCGGTCACAGTTGAAGCGGTAATGGAAATCATGCACAAGAATGTAAATTTAGCTCAGAAGATAATCAAGCAAGCAGTCGGGAAAATAAAAAGTTTAGGCGATTGTAGATATAAAGACGCGGGAACTCAAGGTATCATTACAGATAGAAGCGTAATACCGGAAAAACTAAAGAAAGATTATGAAATCTTATTTGGAAAACTTTCATGAATAGACAAAAATCAGAAAGCCTTTTTTCTCAGGCAAAGAAATTTATACCTGGAGGCGTTAATAGCCCAGTAAGGGCATTCAACGCTGTTGGTGGAAGCCCTCTTTTTATTCAGGGTGCTTCTGGAGTAAGAATAAAAGATGTCGACGGCAATACTTATATCGATTACGTTGGTTCTTGGGGGCCGTTGATTCACGGACATGCACATCCGAAAATTGTTGAAGCGATTAGCAAGGTTGCAGAAAAGGGTACTAGTTTTGGTGCTCCGACTGAGTTAGAGATTCAGCTTGCCGAAAAAGTGGTGAATGCTGTTCCTTCAATTGAGATTGTTAGAATGGTCAGCTCGGGAACGGAAGCGGCTATGAGCGCGATACGTTTGGCTCGTGGATTTACGGGGCGCGATAAAATTGCGAAGTTTGAAGGGTGCTATCATGGTCATGGCGATAGCTTACTTGTTAAAGCTGGCTCAGGTCTTATGTCTTTAGGAATACCTGATTGTCCAGGTATCGTAGCCGATTTAGCGAATAAAACTTATACCCTTGATTATAATAATTTTGATCAAGTGACTGATTTTTTCGCTGAAAAAGGTAAGGAAATAGCTTGTTTGATAGTTGAACCGATTGCTGGGAATATGGGAGTAATTCCTCCCAAAACTGGATTTTTAGAGCTTTTGAGAAAAGTTACTTCGGAAAATGATTGTTTATTGATTTTTGACGAGGTTATGTCTGGGTTTCGAGTTTCAATGGGGGGAGCGCAAGAACTATATGGTATACAACCAGATTTAACTTGTTTGGGGAAAACGATTGGTGGCGGTTTACCTGTTGGAGCGTATGGAGGTAAAAAAGAAATCATGAATGAAATCGCTCCTCTAGGTAATGTTTATCAAGCTGGAACTTTATCTGGTAACCCACTAGCGATGGTTGCTGGAATTGAAACTCTGTCTTTGCTAGAACAACCTGGAACATATGAAGAATTGGATAGAAAGTCCGAGAAGCTATGTCAGGGATTAAAGGCAAATGTTGGGAAGTTGGGAATTAAAGCGGAGTTCTCGCGGGTAGGTTCTATGTTTTCTATGTTTTTTGCAGAAACTGAAATTAAGGATTACAGATCTGCGAAAACATGCGATACGAATATGTTTAAAAAATATTTTAATGGATTGTTAGAGCAGGGAATTTATATAGCACCATCCCAGTTTGAGGCGGGCTTTATGTCTACAGTTCACAGCGATAAAGATATTGATATTACTTTAGAAGCTAGTTTAAGATCCCTTGAGCAAGCTATCGGTTAATAGAGGAGAGTAGATAATGACTGAAATAGTGGGTGTTCATGGTAGAGAAATTTTAGATTCCAGAGGTAATCCAACGATAGAAGTTGAAGTGGAATTGGAAAGCGGAAGTGTAGGGCATGCTGCTGTCCCTTCAGGAGCATCAACCGGTACAAGAGAAGCCGTTGAATTAAGAGACAAAAACCCAAAAAGATACTTTGGAAAAGGGGTTGAAAAAGCAGTTAAAAACGTAAATAGCAAGATCGCTCCCGAGTTAGTAGGTATTGAAGCAACAGAACAGGCTTTGATTGATATGCTAATGATTGAAATGGATGGTACAAATAATAAATCAAAGCTGGGAGCTAATGCAATTTTAGGAGTATCTTTAGCCGTCGCAAGCTCTACCGCTCAAGAGTTGGGTTTGCCGTTATTTCAATATATTGGCGGGACTAATGCCAGAGAATTACCTGTGCCAATGATGAACGTTTTGAACGGTGGAGCTCATGCGGATAACAATGTTGATATCCAAGAATTTATGATTATGCCAGTTGGCGCCACAAACTTTCGCGAATCTTTGCGAATGGGGGTTGAGGTTTTTCACAGTCTCAAAGCGGTTTTGAAGAAAAAAAATTATGCTACATCTGTCGGAGACGAGGGAGGATTTGCTCCTAACTTAAGGTCTAACGAAGAAGCGATTGAATGCGTGCTTGAAGGTATCCAAAAAGCAGGTTATAAAGCTGGAAAAGATATTTTATTAGCTTTAGATGTTGCGGCAAGCGAGATATATGAAAAAAAACATTACACACTTTCCGCAGAAAAGAAACCAAAGTTGACATCCGCTGGAATGGTTGATTTTTTAGTTGGATTAACTAAAAAGTATCCCATTATTAGTATTGAAGACGGTCTTGCAGAGAATGATTGGGAAGGCTGGATACAGTTAACTCAAGAGATTGGGAACAAAGTTCAAATAGTTGGAGATGATGTTTTTGTGACCAATTCAAAGATTCTTGCGGAAGGTATTAAAAAGAAGGTTGCCAATTCGATTCTTGTAAAGGTCAATCAAATTGGAACGCTTACAGAAACTTTAAATGCTGTTGAAATGGCTAAAAAAGCTGGTTATACAACTGTAATATCGCATAGATCAGGTGAAACGGAAGACACCACTATTGCTGATATTGCTGTAGCGGTAAATTCTGGGCAAATTAAAACCGGATCTGTCTCTCGAACTGATAGAACGGCTAAATATAATCAATTATTAAGAATTGAAGAAATTTTAGGCGATGCAGCAGTTTTTAATGGTAAGGATGTCTTTTATAACTTACAATACGTTTAATTTAACCTATTGATTTTTAATCATTTATGAATTGGTTGTTCTCCGAATCCTCGAACAAGAGTCTCTTTTTTGGGTTGATTTTTTCCTTTTGGGCATTTTTCATGCTAATGGCTGTTTTTAATCAAGAAGGTCTTTTATCAGTCTTTGAGTTTGAAAAAGACTTAATGGCCCTCCAAATTAAAAATAGCCTCCTTGCGGAGGAGAACCGGCACATTAAAAGTGAAATAAAAGCTTTAAAAAAAAAACCTTCCGAAATTGAAAAAGTTGCTAGAGAAAAGTTAAACTTAGTTAAACCTGGCGACAAAGTTTTTCATTTCATACGTCCTTCCTAAATTAAGTCGTAGAGTACTTAAGAAAAAATCTGTTTTAACCGTAATATATAGCTGGGAGTTTTACAGACATATTCTTATTGTTTTATTCCTTTTTGTTACGTTTAGGTCATATTAATAAAAATTAAGTCATACTCTGTTAGATAATTTTTTTATTTTTGCGACTTTTAATTTTTTGATTTGTACATGAATATTTCTGCTCTAAAAAAAATGCCCTGACCCTCATTAAACTATTGAAATTTTTGTTAAAAATGGTAGATTATATCAATCTAAACAAAACGATTTTCTGAATTAATAGTTCTTTTAATTGGAACTTTGTTGAGTTCGTTTAATCTTATATAGCTTTTTTAATCATGTCGATATTTAGAATTGGCTTTATTAGAGTTAGGTTAGACAGTTACTCAAGAGTAGGTATTGTGATAGACAAAAGGAGTGGCAATGACGAAACAAGATATTATTAATCATGTTTCCGCTGAAGCTAATCTTTCAAGGGCTAAAGCTGAAGAAGCGGTTGAAACTGTTATAAAGTTAATTAAGGAGTCTCTGGGGCAGGGTGAAACTGTAATTTTAAGACGTTTTGGTTCATTTCAAGTTAAAGAGAAGTCCAAAAGGATGGGGAGAAATCCAAAAACTGGCGAAGAAGCAATAATCTCGGCAAGAAAGGTTGTTCGGTTCAAGTCAGGAAAATATTTTAAGCATACGGTTAATGATGTTTGACCATAATTAAGATGAAGTAAAATCAATAAACTTAGTTATTAACCTGTTTAAAATCAGGTTCTTCATTTCTAGGGAAATCCTCCGACTATTTGATTGATATTTTAAGCGCAGACTCTATTAATAAAAATCTCCTTATGTTTTCAAATCGGTAACTACGATACTTTGAGGATTAGGGGGGATGTTGTAAATTAAAGATCTAGGTTTTATTCTTCTCTTTTATATTGAGCTATTAAATAAGCCTTTATTTTTCAAGTGCTAAAAAAGCTTAGCCATTTTAAATAATCAACATCGCATCTCCATAGCTGAAAAATCGAAAGCTTTTGTCGATGGCTTTTTGATAAGCTTGTTTTGCCAATTTTTTACCGGTAAATGCGCAGGTCAACATGAATAAAGTTGATTTTGGAAGATGAAAGTTCGTCAATAGTTTATCTACATTTTGAAACTGATAACCAGGATAAATGAAAAGATTTGTCCAGCCGGTTTGTAGCTCTTCAGAAGAATTGTTCTTAAAGTCTAGGGATTCTAAAACTCGCGTAGCAGTAGTACCTATAGCTACAATATTATTTTTCTTTTTTTGAGATTGTAAGAGTTGGGTCCAAACTTGTTTTTGAACTATAAACTGTTCTTTTTCCATTTTATGTAACAGAATATTTTCTTCCCTTACTGGTTGAAATGTACCTGGCCCAACATGCAGGGTTACAAAGAGTGTCTTTATTCCTTGAGAATTTAAGTCACTGATTTGTTTATTGGTGAAGTGCAATCCTGCTGTAGGTGCTGCGATAGCGCCGGTTTCTTGAGCGAACACTGTTTGATATCGCTCTCGATCTAAATCAAAATATTCGTCTTCAGGTAACCTTTTAATGTATGGGGGTAATGGCATGCCGCCATATTTTTCCAGTATATCCTGTAAGTTTTGTGAGGTTTGTAAATGAAGGAGCCCTCGACCATTTCTTTTTTCTTCCAGAGTGGCTTTAATTTTTCCATTTGTTAAGAATAGGACATCTCCCTCGTTTAACTTTTTTAGGCCTTTAACCAAACATTCCCATAAGCCTTCGGGAGTTTCTCTAATTAATAAGGTTTCAAAAGTTTTTTCACTTCCTTTCTTTTTTCCAATTAGTTTTGCTGGAATAACTTTGGTGTTATTAAAAACTAAAGAATCTTTTGAGGTTAAATATTTAGATAGATTGGAAAAATAGTCTTCTTGAATAGATTGGGTTGCTCGATTCACAATCATTAGCCGAGAATCGTTTCTCTCTTTAGCAGGAGTTTGAGCAATTAATTTTTCAGGTAGATGGAAATCGAAGTCGCTAAGGCTTAGGGTAGGAGTCATTTAGAGTTATGGTGGTTTCTGGAGTATGAGGAGTTAGTAGGCAGGGCACCCTTTGTTGTAAAATTGTTTTCGATGAAAAAAGCAATTCAA
>CAWVUN010000125.1:0-5870 GCA_963932495.1 uncultured bacterium | reverse complement strand
ACCTAATGCTCCACCCAACCGGACATGATTCCAAGAGTCAGCAAAACCTAGGCAGTTTCCACCAAACAAATCTACTCCATTAGTTTGACAAATAGCTCGCATGATTCGGGAATCTTTAACTGAAACTTTTTCAGTTAAAACAATGACTTTTTTTAAGTCAGGATTACAACGAACTGCTTCGGCAACGCCGTCTTTAACTCCAGAAGGTGGCAAATAAACAACACAAACATTAAATTTATGTCCAGCCGCCATTCCTTCTTTAATAGAATTATAAACTGGGATTTTTCCCAATTTTGTTGGTAAAAATTTGCCACTTTTTCCTGGACCAGTACCAAATACAAGATTTCCGCCAGAATACTCATGGCTAATTGGCATTACGCCAGAACTTTCTTTTCCTAACATATTTAAAACAACTACCTTATCTTCTTTTGTCGCTAACTCTGACAAAGACTTAATACCTAAGTAGTATGGAAAATCTCCTACACCTTGCTGATACATTATGAAACCCCTCCCAAAATTCGGGTAACAATCAATTAATTATATTTTTAGTTTAGTTTTAATTTCTTCTTTTCCGCCCGCAAGCATCCACTTATTGATCTTATGGACGTAATTGATAACTTCAGACATAGCACTATCATGTCCAAAAAATCGGTATGGCAATCCTAAAGAGTCTAAGATATCTCTTAAATACGCCATTCCACGTATCAAATTAGGTCCGCCACGTCCAACAACAACAAAAATTGGAACTGGACCATGAGTTTGGAAGTACGACTTAACCCCGTCGCCAATAGCTCGGAAGGTCTCGTAAATATCTGTATTATTAGCCTTACCGCCAATAATAAATAGAACATTGGATTGTTCCAGCCAATGTTTAAATGTAATTCTAGAAATATCGTTCATTTTCGCGTATGGAGGGTTACCACCGAAATCCGAGGAAATCGTTGCATAATCACCCAATAATTCGGTGACCATTGCATTCGCGCCGCCGCCAAAAGTTGGAGCCGTAATAGTGCCTTTATCATTGATAACGAAAACGTCACTTTGACCTTGATAAGTTCTCAGTTGATTAATTTCTTGCTCAAACTCAGAATAATCGGAAGCGAATAAATGGCTTGGTAAATGGAGACGTTTCCAAGCTGGATCGTCTTGATCAAACGCGCATTTAAAATCACAAGCGACTGGAACATAACGGCCTTTAACATTTTGCATCCGAATTGGATTTAGTTCCAATTGCAACATCCCGTAGTTATTATACAAATCCCAAAGTTTTGGCAAATTTTGAACTAAAGGACTGATAATTGCGGGTGGTGCACCTAGTTCCGTCAAAGCATTAGAAACATGAAATGCTTTTAAACCAGTCAAAGCGTCAAAAGGAACTTCCATTATTTTATCTTGTTCTAATTCTTCGATATCCACGCCACCATGATGTGTGATGGTCATCGTAGGAGCTCGGTAAACGGTGCTTTCCGAAATAGAAAAATAAATTTCATAATCTGCCGGGACACCACCCTCAAAGGTAACGCCATCGGCTTTTGCTTTAATAAAGCCAACTTCATGTGTCGCGAAATAAAGCCGTTCTTTTTCTTTTAAAGCATCGGTAATATTATCGACTCTGCCTAATAATCCCGATTTACCTTTTTTACCAACGCCACCTTTAAATGCTGGTTTAACAAAAACACTGCCATGCTTAGCAATCAATTCTTTAATTTCGTCAACACTAGCTTCGGCACCTAATACCTCAGATCGTGGAAATTCCACTAAATCTAAAAGTTTACTGCCCCAGAGCATTCCGGTCAGTTGCATTTCCTACTCCTACCTAAAATTTATATTTATTATTAATTCTACTGAGATTCATTTTAGTAAAGGCAAAAAAGCCTTCAATCCGGTGGGAATTCACAAAACTTCTTATTCCATTTGGGATGGGATATTATAATTCAAAATAGAGGATTGTCAATACGCCAAAGTCATGTAAAGAAAAGAAAAAGACTACAAATTACATTTTAATCTTTCTTGGATTTCGAGAGTACGACAAATCTCTTCTTCGCGGGAAATAAACCCCATCGAATGATCGTTTTTTAAAGCTAAAACTTCAAAGTTTAACGCTTCAACAACCGATTTTTTATAAGGCCTATTGGTTTGAACTTCAAAAGTAATGAGACGAGTGTTAATTTTTTGGGGTTTAATTTGCTTTACAACACTATCGATAGAATTTGGATTGATCCCTCCCCCCACCGAAACCGGGATTCCTTTAAACCTTATTTTTTCTACCGCCTTTTTAACAGCATGAATAAGATTAGAATCGTCCAATGAACAATTCATCGACTTAGAAAGATCTTTTCTTCCTATTGTAATTTCATCTACATATTGAATTGATGTTGAGTTTAAAATTTTATCCAAATTTTCCAAAGCTACAATGGTTTCAATATTGATGTGTTTATCCAATACTTCAAACTTCATAGCAGTCGTATAATCCTTTAAGGCTTCAACATAGTTGTCTAGTCCATAGACGGATTCGACCATAGGGGCAATCAAACCTTCTACTTCCAAATTCAATAATTGCTTTATATCGTTGCGAGCGTTAGGGCCGCCTATCTTAACAACAACAGGAATGATTCCTTGGCAAATAGCGCGCCACCGCCGGATTTGTTCAAAACTCATTGCCGCATCTTCTGTAGAAAGTTTTACGCTAGTCGCTCCAAATAAAGTTTTCAACCGGCGAAGACTTTCACGAATATGAGTTTGAGTCGCCCCCTTCATTCCTTTTAGAACTGTAAGACGTTTCATATCCATAACTTTAAGAAGCTCCCTTTGGTTTGCGAACAATTACAGATGGCTCTAACTTTTTAACGTCGGCAGAACCTGTAAGAATCATTGCTTGCTTGAGTTCTTTACGCTTCTCTTCTATAAAAAAACGAACTCCCTCTCTTCCCGCTCCAAAAGCTGCAATACAAATTGGACGGCCAATCATAACTACGTCAGCACCAAGAGCCAACATTTTCAAAATATCAACACCCTCGCGAATCCCTCCATCCACAAGAATTTTGATTCGTCCTCCAACAGCCGCGGCAATTTCTGGCAATACGTCGGCAGTTCCAGGCATGAAATCTAACACCCTGCCACCATGATTAGAAACCACGATAGCATCAGCTCCGACTTCGACTGCCAATAGAGCTGTTTCAACATTCATGACTCCTTTTAGAATAAAAGGAACGGAAAGATGCGATTTTAATAATTTTAATTCTTTAAGAGATTTAGGACCCACTGTTTGTTTTTTCATTGTCATCGTTTTGAACGAAGCGGCATCAATATCGACCCCTACAGCAATCGCTCCAGCCTCTTGTGCTGCGTCAAAACGTTTAATTATTTCTTGATTATCGCTGCGCGGCTTGAAAACGGGAATACCCAATCCGCCAGATTTTTTAATCGCATGCAAACCTACACGGTATTTTTCTGGGCTAGCACCATCTCCTACCATGCCAATTATGCCCGAATCCAAACAGCCGTTTATTACTGCGTCGGCATATTCATCTTCACTCAAACCACCGCCTAAATTAGTCTCCATACCCGTAATGGGCGCAGCTAAAAGTGGAAGACTCAGCGTGTGACCAAAAAGCTCGATCGTCATATTAGGGGATCGAACCTCGTGGATGGTTCTTATATTAATTAAATATCTATTTAAAGCGGTGAGGTTTACTTTGAATGATTCCCCTGTACCTATTCCACCGATACCCGGTACTCGACCAGAACATTCATGACCGTCGCAAACAAGGCAAGCTTTACAAGCTACATAAAATTTTTTGCGAGCGTTGTTGCGTATGACATCCCAAGTTAGACCGTCGACAGGACCTGTTTCAACCTGGATCATCTCTCGAGCCATATTGTTAGTCAAAATGGCTTCTTCTCTATCTTTAGCGGCAGTTATTACATATCCAACTTTCCCCATATTGCTTTTCATTTCAGAAACCATATCGCCTGGTTCCTTAAGTAAAATCACTTCCGCAACACCTTTAATCTTTCTGGCTTCATTAACTCCTTTAATGGAAAGTATTTTTCCAGGTTCGGCAATTATAGCGCGTTCAGCTGAAACCCAATCTTTCTTGGGTTTTAAGAAACTTGGTTTACCGCCTAATATGATTTCAATAGCAGCTCTATAAAGATTCACGCCTGATGATAAAGGATAAGTATAGGCCGACATCCAACCCCCACTGAGACGAGCGGCCACTTCCACTATTTTCGGTCCCTCAGAAGTCAAACGAATATCGCCTTTTCCCGCTCCAATAGTAACTCCCAATGCAGTAAGGGCTGATTTAAAAACATCAATGGCTTCGTCCAGTTCAAATTGAGGACGTGCAGAGGGCATAGTGTGACCCATCTCTACGAAATAAGGAGGCCTTTCAATAATGCGATCGGCAACTCCCGTGATATCGATTTGATTGTTGTGTACCAATGCATCGATACTCAATTCCGGGCCATACATATATTCTTCTAAAATGATATTTCCGCTAACAGAAGATTCTTTCGCTTCTCTAAAAGCATTTTTAAGCTCTTCCGGTTTTGATATTTTTTTAACTCCGCGAGAACCCATGTTGTCGCAAGGTTTTAAAACGATGGGAAATGGTATCTCCGACATAGCCTTTTCGGCTTCCTCATAAGACCAGACTGCTCGAAAATCTGGGATGGGAACACCAGCCTCTTTCAAACAACGGCGCATCTTTATTTTATCGGTGGCTCTCTCTGCAACAGCGAAAGGAATACCCGGCAACCCAAGCGCGTTGGCAACGGCGGCAACTGTTTGGGACGCGTCCGTTCCAACGGTCATCACTCCATTTAAAGGACAAGCATGATGAAATTCTTTAGCGGCGTTAACTGTGAGGTTTAAATTTCGAGTGCTAACAACAATGGGATGATCGGCCAAAAGCATACCAGGAGCGTCTGTTTGGTAATCTGTAACAACGACCTTCACGCCCATTTCTTTGGCGGTTTTAATACATGGAACTTGGAAAACTCCTCCGCCAATCACCATCAAATATTTTGCTCTTTTCATTTTTTTTGTCTATCGATTAACTTAGAACAAAGTCTGCACATATTTATCGGCAAAATAAAATCTATACTTAAATTAAGTAGGGCAAATTAAGCCTAAAAAGTTAAAAACCAAAGAATAATACATTAACATTATTCGAGCTTGTTGAATAGATCGACTAAAGGCGAGAATAATATAGAACCGGCTCGCGTCAACATACGCCAGGAATTCCTAAGCCGTTCAACCTACGACATGGATTTAGCGGTCGTCAAGGGACAGCAACACCTTAATCGCGCCTTAAAGATCGCGGCAGGTGGAGGCCATAATATTTTTCTCATAGGTCCACCTGGAATTGGCATATCAATGTTGGCTAAGCGTATTCCTTTAATCTTTCCTTCTTTTTCATTAGAAGAAGCGATCGAAACAACCAATATTAATAGTACCGCGGATCTGTTACAAAATGGATTGCGCATTCAAAGGCCTTTTCGCTCGCATCATTACAGAATTTCAGATGCAGGTTTAAGGTGGAGGGCGCAACTCTATGCTTGGAGAAGTTTTCATTATCCAATAATGGAGTGTTGTTTTTAAACGAATTGCCAGAGTTCAAACAAAACATTTTGGAAGTTTTGAGAGAGCCTTTAGAAGTAGGTAACATAACAATTTCAAGACCTGCCAGTTCACTAACTTACCCTGCTAACTAAATGTTAGTTGCGGCAATGAATCCCTTTCCATACGGTTATAAGACTGATCCAAAGCGGGAATGTAATTGCTCGCCTTTAAATATCAAAAAATATCTTTCTAAAATATCAGGACTGTTATTAGACCGAATTGATCTTCATATCGAAGTGCA